>CACZSJ010000219.1 GCA_902783825.1 Oscillospiraceae bacterium
CGCACATAGACCTCCACGCCGCGGGTAATGCCCATGTCCATGATGCGGCGCTTGACCGCGCCCTCGCCGTGGAGCTTGACAACCTTGACGGTCTCGCCGATTTTCACGTCTCTGAGTGTTCTCATGCTCATTTCTCCTTTATCTTCTTTTTCTTAAACCATAATCTTCGACGCCATTTCTTTGCTGATGGCCACGCGGGACTCCTTGATTTTGACGATCAGGTTCCCGCCGATGCTGTTCATCACCGTGACGGCGCCGCCCTCTGTAAAGCCCATATCCTCCAGGTGCTTTTTCATTTCGGGGCTTCCCCCGACTCGCTTGATGACGACTTCCTCGCCCGTGTCTGTCCATATCAGGGGCATCATCTCTCCCCCTCCTCTCTTATAAGCCGCAGTTTGTTGTTAAACTCCTTTAACCCTTGGCTTGCAAAAAAGTTAGTTGCTCCTAACTTCTATTAGTTTAGCATCTATAACTTTTGTTGTCAATCCCTAACTCATGTTGGTGTGTTTTTCTTGCTTTTTTTGTTCTCTCGTGGTAATCTTGTATGCGGGTGATGACAATGACAATTCACAAATCTGCGGAAGATTATCTGGAAGCGATGCTCATGCTGAAGGAAGAGCGCGGCTATATCCGTTCCATTGACGTGGCCGAGAAATTGGGTGTGACCAAACCCAGTGTCAGCTATGCCACCAAGCGGCTGCGGGAAAACGGATACATCGCCTTTGACTCTGCGGGCATGATCGTACTGCTGGAGCCTGGGCTGGAGATCGCCGAGCGCATGTATGAGCGTCACAAGCTGCTGACCGAGCTTTTGATCGGCCTGGGCGTCAGCCCGGAGACCGCGCGGGAAGACGCCTGCAAGCTCGAGCATGACCTGAGCGTGGAAAGCTTCGACGCGATCCGAAAGCATGTGCAGCAGTGCCGCTAAACCCCATAAGCCATAAGAATAAGTCCCGGTCTGTATCCGCAACAGACCGGGACTTTTGTTTTCTCTATTCGCCTATTCCATAAACATGATCTTATCGGCAAGCGCCGCTGCGCAAATGCCGCCGCTTCGACCAAGCCGGTCAATGCCCGGCAGCGGGGCGTCTATTTCTCAAAATGCGCCGCAACCTCCTCCAAATGCTTGCGGATGGGCAGCTGCTGGGGACACACCGTCTCACATTGGCCGCAGCGAACGCAGTCGCTGGCCTTGCTGTGCTCCAGGGTCAACCGTTGATAATACGCGGGCTGGGAGGTCCATTTCTTTTCCTTGCTCTCCTGCAGATCGGCGTTGTACAGGGAAAAGTACTGGGGAATGGGAATGTTCATGGGGCAGTTCACCGTACAGTAAGCGCAGCCGGTGCAGGCAACAGCGATGCTGTCGTTGATGATGTCCGCAGCCAACTGCATCAGCCCCATCTCCTCCTGGTTGAGGGGGCGAAAGGCCTGCATATAGCCGGTGTTGTCCAGCAGCTGCTCCATGTTGCTCATCCCGCTGAGCACCATCATAACATTCTCCTGGCTGGCCGCAAAGCGGATGGCCCAGGAGGGCACGGACATGGACGGCTCCCGCTGGCGGAACATGGCTTCCAGCCGCTCCGGCACCTTTGCCAGGGTGCCTCCCTTCACCGGCTCCATGACGATGACCGGCTTGCCATGGCTGGTGGCCACTTGGTAGCATTTGCGGCTCTGCACCCCGGCGCTGTCCCAATCCAGGTAGTTCAGCTGCAGCTGCACGTACTCCACCTCCGGATGCTCCGTCAGCACCCGATCCAGCAGCTCCGGCCCATCGTGGTAGGAAAAGCCGATATGCCGCACCAGACCCGCTTCTTTCTTTTCCCGGATGAACTCCCAGCAGCGCAGGCTGTCGAAGGTGGCAAGGGACTGGGCGTTGACGTTGTGCAGCCAGTAATAGTCAAAGTAGCCCGCGCCGGTGCGCCGCAGCTGGGTGCTGAAGATCCGCTCCCGATCTTCCTCCGTTTTAAGCATATACGCCGGCAGCTTGGTGGTCAGCGTGAAGCTGTCCCGGGGATGCCGGGAAACCAGCGCCTCATAGGCCGCCTCCTCGCTTTTGCCGCCGCAATACATCCAGGCGGTATCAAAATACGTGAAGCCTCGCTCCAAAAACGTATCCACCATCTGCTTGAGCAGTTCCAGGTCGATGCTGCCTTCATCGTCCGGATTGGTCAAAGGTAAACGCATCAAGCCAAAGCCAAGTTTTTTCACGGAACCCCCCTCCTCTTCCCCTTTGTCCTTTTTTTCATTATAGCGGCATTCTTTCCCCGTGGCAAGCCGTCCAGCTTTCCTTTTCATTTTTTTGTCGCTTTCTTTCCGTTGTATAGACACACGCGCAGTCCTTCTCTGCTATTTGCACAAAAGCAAGTCCTCAGTTTAGACGCAACCCATAAATCTGACGGTTTGTGTTGATTTCACATCGTCAGATTGTTAAAATTATAATGGTAGTATCTAATCTATACGGGAAAGAGGGATCAAATGAGAGATTTAAAGCATCTGCTCTACTTTGAAAACCTTCTCCAGGAAGCAAACAACGCCCTGGTCGCCCAAGCAAAAGCCGACGGCAGGGTCTGTATTGCCTACACCTGCGAGAATGTGCCGGAGCCCCTGCTCAACCTGGCCGGAACCTGCTCCGTCCGGCTGTTCGCCCCGCATACGGGATCCATGGACATTGCCACGTATTACATGACCAACCTTCTCTGTGAACCCAGCCGGGCTCTGCTGGAGCGAGCCATTGAGGGCGGCTATAGCTTTGCAGACTGTGTCATCACACCGGACGGCTGCACCATGCTCAACCGGGCGGTGGAGAACATGGAACTCCTGGAAACCATGGGCAAGGACAATCCGAAGTTTTTCCACGAGTACATGGAGATCGCCTTCAAGAATACGGAGAGCGACGTGGCTTTGTCCGTGCTCCAGTGCCAGAACCACATCCTCACGCCCCTGCAGAAGAACTATGGCATCGACGTCTCCGATGAGGCCATCCGCAAGGCAGTGGCGGAGCACAATCGGCTTTGTGAGCTCATTCGCGCCATCGGCGACTTCCGCAAGGGAGATCAGCCGCGGATCACCGGCTATGAGTTCCACGTGCTGTGCCTGGCCACCTACGTCTGTCCCGCCTATCTGGTCCTGGACAAGCTGGAAGCGACGCTGAAAGAGCTCAAGACCCGCAAGCCGGATGACAAGCCTTGGCGCGCCCGGGTGCTGCTGGTTGGCTCCGAAGTGGATGATTCCGGCCTGGTCAAGCTGATCGAGGAGCAGGGCGCCTTTGTCTGCTGCGACCGCTTCTGCTTTGGCTCCTACCCAGGGCGTGTGCCCATTCAGCTCAACGACCAGGAGGATGCGTTGACCCAGGTTTGCCGCCACTACGTCCAGAACTGCCAGTGCCCCCGTATGATGAACCAGGAGAAGGTCTACGGGCGTAAGCAATATGTGGCGGAGCTGGCCAAGGAATACGGCGCCGACGGCATTATCTATGAGCAGGTCAAATTCTGTGACCCCTGGGCCTACGAGCGTACTCTGGGCGCTGCCATGCTGGAGCAGGATTACGGCTACCCGGTTCTCTCCGTGGATCGGCCCTACAACATCGCCGCCTCCGCCGGCCAGATGCGCACCCGCGTACAGGCCTTTGTAGAAAGCATTGAGATCAAGAAGATTCAGAGAGGTGGGAAAGCATGAAGACTGTCGAAACGCTCGTAAACCCCGTCAAGCGCACCGGCGAGCAGTCGCCGGGCAAGATCTACAACGAAAAGCTGAAGGTCCGCGCACGCCGGGAGTGGCGCGGCTTCAAGGACACGTTCTATGACTACACTCGCTGGCTGTATCTGATGAGTGTCCTGGGGCGCTTCATCCTGGTGCCCCGCAATGTCAAAGGCTTTTTCCGCTACCGCTGGATGATGAGCTACCTCTTCGTCCCCCACGGGATGGACAAGTTCACCATCGGCCTGCGGGACGAAGCCCTGCGCATCGCCCACACCTCCTTTAACTTCGTCATCGCGGATGTGACCCAGGCCATTGCCAACTGCTTCCGGGGCGACCGCCGGGTGGGCAACGACAAAGCCTACTCCGACAAATGCGTCCTCACCGACGAGAACTCCATGGTCACCTTCATGATGGGCTTCGACACGGATAAGGTGCATACCATCCTGCGGGAAGTGCCCACCATGTTCGCCTCCAATATCTTCCATCAGTTCAACGTCATGCATTACCTGGACATTGCCCAGCAGTACGGCATCCCCGGCGACGTCTGCCCCATGCCTGAGGCTGAGGCCGGCATCTCCATCGACGACGACTTCTGCGTCCTGGGCTGCTGCGCGGTGCAGAATAACACCACCTGTGACGGTTCCCTCATGGGCAATGGCATCATCGCCAAGCGGCTGGAGCGGGAATACGGCATCCCCACCTTCCAGCTGGCCACGCCTCTGCGCCACAAAGAGCCGGATGTGCTGGAATACGCCGCCCGGGAGATCAAGGAGGCCATCGCCTTCGTGGAGAAGCATACCGGCGAGAAGTGGGATTGGGACGTGTACTTCACTTCCGCCAAGCGGGTCAACGACGCTACCCGCTGCCGCATCGCCCAGATGGAGATCAACTCCACGCCATATCCCCAATTCTTCGGCGCCGCCTTCAGTCTGTATAACGACACCAACTACATGGGCAACTCCGGCCGCAACGCAGACTTCGTGAAAATCGACCACAAGCTGCTTGCCCTGGCGGAAAAAGGCTACGCGGCCAAGCGTATGTACGCCAAGGAATACCGCCATCGCTGCATCGTTTGGGGCGTTCAGCCGCAATATATCATCGACCAGCTCTACTGGCTTGTGCAGTGCTGGGGCGTCGTTCCGCTGACGGATATGCTCTCCGTAGTCAATACCGACATGATCGCCGAGGAGGATACCCCTGAAAATCGGGAGCAGGCTTATCGGGACATGGCCATGCTGAACATGGAGATGATCATGCGCAACCACACCCACGGCGGCTTCCGGGTCCTGGTAGACGAGCTGTGGGAGCTCTGCGAAAAGATGAACGCTGATATGGTCATGATGTGGGAGCATATGTCCTGCAAGGCACTCACCGGCATGCACGGTCAGTTTGAGGAGCAGGCGCGGGAGCGGGGCATCCACCTGATGTGGGTCTCCCATGATCTGTGTGATCCCCGGGTCTTCACTCGCCAGGCCATCCGCGACCAGGTCAATTCCTACATGCGCACCGTCATGCGCGAGGAACCGCTGGATCCCTCCCTGGAGAACATTCCCGACAACGAGGCATATTGAGAAAGGAGCCGCTGTATGTCAAAACTGGTAAAGCTCCCCCTGATTCTTTTGGGGGCCGCCCTGGCTTTCTTTGTGGTCACCTTCACCGTCTATTTCTTCAATCTGGATATGAAGGCCACCGCCCTGCTCGCTCCTGTTCTGGAGAAGTGGTACGACCGGCTGGAGCGCAAGCAATACATCTGATCAACACCGCAAGGCAAAGCAAAGCGCCCCGCACCGTTATCCGGTGCAGGGCGCTTTGATCGCTTATGCGGGCAAATAGGCCAGAGGATCCTCGCTGACGCCGTTGACCTGGACGACAAAGTGCAGGTGGCTTTCCTGTCCCACCTCGCACAGGGCCGTATGCCCCACCGTCCCGATGGGATCTCCCGGCTCCACCCAGTCGCCGACGCTCACGGCAGGATTTTCCTCCAGATTGGCATAGACGGTTCGCACGCCGTCCCCATGGGATACCGCCAGCACGGTGCCGTAGAGATCATCCTGGGTCACGCTCTCCACCGTGCCCGCATGTGCGGCGGCCACCGGCGCGCCTACCGGCGCCAGAATGTCCACGCCCGCGTGGGTGCGCCAGTCGTGCATGGTCGGGTCATAGCCCAGAACCTCCAGGCTGTGTCCACGATCCAGGGCGCCATCCACCGGCCAAACATAAACGGGGGAAATCTCCGCCGCCGGGGCAGGCTCTTCCCGCCAGACCTGGGTCTCCTCCTGCTCGGCCATCACTTCCACCGCCGTCGTTTCCTCCTGTGCCGGCGCTGCGGCCTCCTCCAGTTCGGGCATCTCCTCCTGCATCACCGCCTGAGGGGGTACGATGATGGTCTCCACCCGGCGTCTGTCTGCGTCGTCGCGGTTCAGCTTCCGGATATCTTCCGCTACCACCCGGTCGCCCGCCGCCATCATCCAGGCGGAGACGCCGATGACCGTGGCGCACAGAAACAACACGATGTAGAAGCCTTTCCCGGTAAAAAATCCCTCCAGCTTTCCGCCGGAGCCCTTGCTGTTCATAGTCTTACCTCCGTAAAAAATAGGATTGCATTCCTATTTTTGCCTGAGGCGAAAACAAATATACACGCAAAAAGAAAAAGCCCGGCGCTTCCCCTCAAAAGAAGCGCCGGGCGCTTGTTTCCATCAATCTCCCCAGCGGCCATCGGCTCTCTCGCTGAAAAGATGACACAGCAGTGCGCCCGCCAGAGCCGCAGCGGCGCCCACCCAGAGCGTGATGTTCACGCCCAGGCGATCATAGAGCAGCCCGCCCAGCACGCCGGTGAACACGTTCCCCAGGGTCGTGGTACCAAAGGCCAGCGCCTGTCCCTTGGCCGCGTCTCGTGGGTCGATATACAGATGCACATAGCGCACCATGGCCGGCGTCAGCAGCGCGAAGGAGACCAACTGCAGCAGATAGGCGCCGTAGAGCCCGCTCAGGCTGCGGGCCAGAGCCACCGCCACGCCCTTGCAGCCGAACATCCAGGCGGCAAAGCGCAGCGTGTCGCTGCAGCGGAAGCGGCGGGTCAGCCGATCGTAGAACAGCATCAGAGGCACTTCCAGCAGCGCCACACAGCCGATGAAGCTGCCCATGTTGGACACGTCACCTCCCACGTTGCGCACCACATTGATGGCATAGGTGCCCACCAGGCTGTGGGAGAAAAACAGCAGCGTGACCCCCATGGCCAGTATGCAGAAGCGCCGGTTTGCCGCGAGAAACGCCCCCATGGATCGACCGGCCTTCTCCTGCCGCCCGCCATCGGAGACGGAGCGCGCCGCCCGGCCTTGATTGCCGCTGACCACCAGCAGCAGTCCCGCCTGGGCCGCGATGAAGAACAGCTCCACCCAGGGCAGAACCCAGACGCCCCGACCCTGGATCAACACGCCCAGCAGCATCGCCACCGGCGCGAAACACAGGGAGCCCATGCCCCGAGCCGCTCCGTAATTGATGTGTCCCCAGGCCCGTTCCAGCTCCGCGCTCATTTGGGTGTTCATGGGGTTGATGCTGATTTCCAGCCCCACGTACAGACTGTAGGCCAGGGAAAACAGAATCGAGCGCCCCGGCAGAAAAAAGAAGCACAGCACCAACAGAGTCTGTCCCGCCAGCAGCCCCCACAGACAGTGGAACACTGTGACCCGCCTGGACCGGTCGATCCAGGCCGCCAGGCGCTGGGGAATCAGAAAACCCAGAATGCAGCCCCAGGCCAGCACCAGGCCCAGGTAGGCGTTGCTGTAGCCCCGGTACTGGAGAAAAGGCGCAGCAAAGGTAAAGGCGCCGCAGTAGCCCATCCAATACAGCGCCTGCACCATGGCGTATTCCACATTGACCCATCTTCGTTTCGCTTCCATATGCCCTCCAAACTGAGGCTATCTTAGCACCCCGGCGGCGCTTTGTAAATCTCCCGCGGCGCAAATGTTGCGTTTCTTCCGGAAAAAGAAAAACCGCCGAACTCGGCGGTTTTTCTTTTTCCCTCACCGGGAGATTATTTGATGGAGAAAAAGGCGTCCATGCCGGGATACTGAGCCACGTCAAACAGCTCCTCCTCAATGCGCAGCAGCTGATTGTACTTCGCCACCCTGTCGGTCCGGGAGGGCGCGCCGGTCTTGATCTGGCCAGCGTTGACGGCCACCGCAATATCGGCGATGGTGGTATCCTCGGTCTCGCCGGAGCGGTGAGACACGATGCAGGTGTAGCCGGCGCGGTTGGCGGTCTGGATGGCGTCCAGAGTCTCCGTCAGGGAGCCGATCTGGTTGACCTTGATCAGCACGGCGTTGCCGGCGCCCAGCTCGATGCCCTTCCTGATCCGGGCGGGATTGGTGACGAACAGATCGTCGCCCACCAGCTGAACCCGCTTGCCCAGCCGCTTGGTCAGTTCCACCCAGCCGTCCCAGTCGTTTTCGCCCAGGCCATCCTCGATGGAGATGATGGGATACTTGTTGACCAGGTCTTCCCACATGTCGATCATCTCGGCGGAGCTCATCACCGTGCCGCGCTTGGGCAGATGATACTTCTTGTCCTCTTCGTTCCACCAGTCGGACACGGCCGCGTCCATGGCGATCTTGAAGTCCTCGCCGGGCTTGTAGCCGGCAGCCTCGATCCCGGCCACCAGAGCCTTGAGCGCGTCCTCATCGCTGGCCAGGTTGGGCGCGTAGCCGCCCTCGTCGCCCACACCGGAGGGGGGCACCACCTTTTTCAGGGCATGGAAGACCTCCGCGCACATGCGCAGGGCTTCCCGGAAATTCCTGGCGCCCACAGGCATAACCATAAACTCCTGAATGTCCACGCTGTTGTCCGCATGCGCGCCGCCGTTGAGCACGTTCATCATGGGCACGGGCAGGGTCTTGGCATTCACGCCGCCAATGTAGTTGTACAGACTCAGCCCCGTGGCCTCCGCCGCGGCCTTGGCCACCGCCAGAGAAACGCCCAGAATGGCGTTGGCGCCCAGGCGGGTCTTGTTGGGGGTGCCGTCCAGCTCCAGCAGCAGCTTATCTATGGAAGTCTGGTCCAGAGCGTTCAGACCCACAACGGCCTCGGCGATCTCGCCGTTGACGTTTTCCACGGCCATCTGCACGCCCTTGCCCTGGTAACGGCTCTTGTCGCCGTCGCGCAGCTCGCAGGCCTCATACATACCGGTGGAAGCGCCGGAAGGAACGGCGGCGCGGCCAACGGTGCCGTCATCCAAAGTGACCTCCACCTCGACGGTGGGGTTGCCGCGGGAATCCAGAATCTCTCTGGCCATAACATCTACGATCTCAAAATACTGTTTCATAAAAGTAACCTCCTCAATCGCTTGCGCGTATGGAGATATTATACCGCAGGCCTTGCCAAAAATAAAGGGATACTTGCATATTTACAGGCAGAAGCCGCACTTTTTGTGAAAAACTACCTTATTTCAATAAGGAAAG
>CACZSJ010000220.1 GCA_902783825.1 Oscillospiraceae bacterium
TCGACCCAGACGTAGACGACGTGGCCCGGGTCAAAGTCCACCGGGATGCCCCATTTGAAGCTGGTGCGGGAGACGCACAGATCCTCCAGGCCGGGCTTGATGAAGTTGTTGATCATCTCATTGACCCGGGAAGCCGGCTGCAGAAATTCGCCGCTTTCCAGCAGTTCCTGCACAGGCTTGGCGTACTTGGACAGGCGGAAGAAATAAGCTTCCTCCTCCGCGTACTTCACAGGGCGGCCGCAGTCCGGGCAGTTGCCGTCCACCAGCTGGCTGTCGGTCCAAAAGCTCTCACAAGGGGTGCAGTACATGCCCTTGTAGGCGCTCTTGTAGATATCGCCCTTGTCGTACATCTTCCTGAAGATGCGCTGGATGGACTGCACATGATAATCGTCGGTGGTGCGGATGAAACGGTCGTTGGAAATGTTCATCAGCTTCCACAGATCCAGGATGCCGCCCTCGCCGGTGACGATCCGGTCCACAAAGGCCTGGGGCGTTACGCCCGCCTCTTTGGCCTTCTCTTCGATCTTCTGGCCGTGCTCGTCCGTACCGGTGAGGAACATCACGTCATAGCCGCACAGCCGCTTGTAGCGGGCGATGGCGTCGGTGGCCACGGTGCAATAGGTGTGTCCGATGTGCAGTTTGTCCGAGGGATAATAAATCGGGGTAGTAATATAAAATCGTTTCTCTTCCATTCGCTCTTTCCTCCAGCTCCGTCTGATAATCTTAATGGCCAATCTCTTCCGCATGCTTGTGATACGTGCTGTCCGACTCTTCCAAAGTCTCGATCAGATTGCCTTCCTTGTCATAGATGTTGCGATATCCATACACATGCCAGCCCACGATAATCTCGCTGTCCGGCTCGGTAAAGTAGTAGCGGTCATAGGTCAGCTCCACATAGCTGCCGTCCACATCGGTTCCCCAAATTTCCATGGTCAGGGTCAACTCTTCCGGATCGGCGCTGGCCACAATCTTCACCGGATACTCCCGGTTGTTGCGGAACTTGAAATCCGGTTTGGGCCAGCTCACCGTTGCGTCGTGCGCCCAAGGCAAATAGTTGACCATAAAGTAGTGGGCTTCCCGCTCCACCGTCTCCAGGTTGGCAAACACCGCGGCGCAGTAGAGCGTGGAGGACACCTGGCAGACGCCGCCGCCGATCTCCTGAACCACTTCGCCGTCCTGATAGGCAGCCGCATATTTAAAGCCGGCTTCCCGGGTCCGCTCTCCTACCGTCTCGTTATAGGAGAAGGTCTCCCCCGGCATCAGAACCGTCCCGTTGATGCGGGACACCGCCAGTTGAATGTTGTTGACACGCTCCGGGGTGCTGCCGCCAAAGAGCGTGGTCTGTTCGCCCAGCTTATCCCGATAGAGCATGCCCCGCAGGGTCTCTCCCGTAATCTCCGGATAGCTGATGTCCAGCGGAATCTCCACCATCTGGGCCGGCTCTGCCGCTTCCCAAAGAGCCAGGGCCTGCGCCGTGTCAAAGGAGCAGCCTACCACCTCGTCCACTACTTCAAAGCCGCCCTCCACAAAATAGGCGTCAACGGGCTTGATATGCAGCTGCTGATAGATGGCCTCAAAGTCCGGCGGGCTGAGCTGGTTGTCAATGTGCTGATGATCCACTTCCTTGCGATTGTTCACCAGCGCGGAGCGAATCTCCTCCAGGAGCTGATCCTGGTCGATCTCCATTTGCCCGGCGCCCTTGAGCAGGCGCAGCATCTTTTCTTCCTTGTCCACCGAATAGCTGTCATCCGCCGTCTTTTCCTGAAATTCCGCCACTGCCTTTTCCATGGCGCTGCGGATATAATTCTCATCCAGGGCGGTGAACTTCTGGCTCACGTCCGTGGGGATCGCCAGCCCCTTCAGATACTGCAGCAGATTCATGTACCAGTTCTCTCCGTGGCCGTAGCGATAAGCGGCCTCGGCTGCCACTTCCCGGGGCATCACGGCACCGGATTCCAGCATATCCAGCTCAAAGCTCACCTCTGCGGGCAGCTTCACCGCCAGAGGAATGTCGGCGTTTTCGTCCCAGCCTGAGGCACCCAAACGGTCCATGGTCTCGGCCCGGGTCAGACCGCTGACGTCTACCCCGTCCAGAAAGACCTTGGGCAGGTTTTTCTCGCTCTTGGTCACAAAATAGCCGCCGGCCGTAGCGCCGCCCCCTATGAGCACCGCCAGAATCACCAACACCAAAAGGAACACCTTCAGCCCATGCAGGAACCTCTTCCATTTCTCCCGGCGTCGCTGGGCGCGGAGCTGACGCTCCTCTTCCCGGCGCGCCTTTTCCGCCGCCTTGGCAGCCGCCGCTTCCCGGCGTGCCTGTTCCGCCCGCTGCTTTTCTGCGGCTCGGGCGGCCTCTTTTTCCTGGCGGGCCCGGCTGCGTTCCTCCCGCTCCCGGCGCTCCTCGGCCTCCCGGCGTTCCCGCCGACTCATCTCCCGTCCCCCGTGGGACCCTTCTGTTCTCTTGTTGTTTTCTGCCACGTTGTCTTCCTCAATTTCCGGTTTTTTCTTCGTATAACTCTGTAAACAGCTCGTCCTCACCCTTGGGCAGCTTCAGTTTTTCACGGTCGCGCTCCGGCCGATCCATCCAGGGCGAGCTCTCCGCCAGGCCGTCCGCCTGGGCTTTCAGCAAAATCCCGATCAGTGTATTGGAGATCAGGAATCCCGGCACGGTAAAATGCCAGCGCCCTTCCGTCTGCTCCGCCCAGCCTTTTTCCGCAAAAGCCCGCAGGACCCGGCTGATGGGTCGCCAGTCACACTGGCAGCGCACCCGGTAATCCTCCTCGGAAATGCCCCGGGCCGTGCGCATGCCCAGCATCAGGTATTCCACCGCCCGCTCCAGCGGATCCACCCGCTGGTATTCGTCCACAATGCTGATCTTCCGGTTGACTGCGAAGATATACTTTTTCAGATCCTTGACGAAGCTGTACCGCAGGTTTCCCACACAGGAAGCCGCTCCCGGGCCAAAGCCCATATAGTCGTCCAGATTCCAATACTTCAGGTTGTGCCGGGATTCGAAGCCCGGTGCGCAGAAGTTGGAGATTTCGTATTGCCGATAGCCATAACGCTCCAGCATCTCCGCGCAGTAGGAATACATATCCGCCTGCTCGTCCTCATCCGGCAGGATGGGCGAGCCCTGGTAGTCTTCGTACATTTTCGTGCCCGGCTCCAGCTTCAACCCGTAGCAGGACAGATGCTCGGGATGTAATTCAATGGTGCGGGCCAGGGTGTCTGCCCAGTCGCTCCGCGTCTGGCTGGGCAGTCCGTAAATCAGATCCAGACTCAGATTGTCAAAGCCGGCCCGCCTGGCATCCTCCACCGCGCTGACCGCCTGCTGAAAATTATGCCGCCGGCCGATCAGCTTGAGCAGATCGTTGTCCGTCGTCTGCAGTCCCAGAGAAATCCGGTTGACGCCCTCCTGCCGCAGCAGCTTCAGATCCGCCAGGGTCACGCTGTCGGGGTTGCATTCCACGGTGACCTCCGCGTCCAGGCGCACGTTGCCGTTGGCCTTGAGCACGTCGAAAATCTCGATGAGATTTTCGGCCCCGTAGTAGCTGGGGGTGCCGCCGCCAAAGTACACCGTGTCCACCTCGTAGTTTTTAATCCCCGATGCGGATTCCTCCAGGTGTGCGATCAATGCCTTGTGATAGTCCGGCATCAGGTTCTCGCAGCCCGCCAGAGAATAAAAGTCACAGTAGCTGCACTTGCTGGCGCAAAACGGTATGTGGATATATATCCCAAGCCGTGGTTTCATTCAAGCCCGTCTCCTTGCCTTGTCTTTGCCTTAAAACAGCTCCGCCACCAGCGCGGCAAAGCCCGCCGGGTCTTCTACGTCCGTGCCCGCCGTCATTTCCGCCAGCACGCCCAGGATGCGGGAGAGCTTCGCCGCCCGCTCCCGATCGTGTTCATAGGCATCCTTCAGCGCGGTAAAAGCGGGATGCTCGCCGTTGAGCTCCAGAACGCGGGTAGCGCGCAGCTTGCGGGCCTCCTCGCTGGGGCCGCGGCGGAAATACCGCTCCATCTCCAGGGTGATGCCGCCCTCGGTAGTCAGACAGCAAGGCTGACTGTTGAGCTTCCGGGACAGGCGCACCTTGGCCACCCCGTCTCCGATGGACTCCTTGACGAAATCCAGCAGCTCCTTGTTTTCGATGTCCCGCTCCTGCGCGGCCTGCTTCTCTTCCTCGGTCTCAAAGCCCAGATCGTCTGTGACCACGTTGCAAAAACGCTTGCCGTCCTGCTCCCGGAGGGCTTCCAGCACCATCTCGTCCAGGGGGCCGGTCAGGTAGATCAGCTCGTAGCCCCGCTTGCGAACCTCCTCGCACTGGGGCAGGCTCATGGCCTGCTTGACCGAGGCGGCCGTGGCATAGTAGATGGCCTTCTGGCTTTCCGGCATGGCCTCGGCGTATTCCTTCAGGGTAATCTGCCGGTCCTCCGAGGTATAAAAGATCAGCAAATCCCGGAGGAAGTCTTTGTAGCGCCCGTACTCATCGCAGACGCCCACCTTTAGATCTGTTCCGAAGTTGGCAAACACCCGCTCATACTTGGGGCGATCCTCCCGCAGGAGCTTCTCCAGCTCGCCTTTGATGCGCTTCTCCAGGTTCTGGCCGATGATACGCAGCTGCCGATCGTGCTGCAGCAGCTCCCGGGAAATGTTCAGGCTCAGATCGGGAGAGTCCACCACGCCCTTGACAAAGTCAAAATAGTCGTGAACCAGCTTGTCGCACTTCTCCATGATCATCACGCCGTTGGCGTAGAGGGTGATGCCGCCCTTGTTGTCTCCGGCGAAGGCGTTTTCATTCTCGTCCCCCGGGATAAACAGCATCGCCTTGTAGCTGACCGCACCCTCGGCGCTGATGCGCACCAGGGCCGCCGGATCCTTCCGTCCGTGATTCTTTTCTCTGTAGAACTGGATGCAGTCGTCGTCCGTGACCTCGCTCTTGCTGCGCTGCCAGATGGGAACCATGCTGTTGATGGTCTCATTTTCCGTGACCATGCGGTATTCGTACTTGGGCTGTCCCTGATCGTCCTGCTCTCCCGTCTCATAGCGCTCCTGATGGGTCACGTCCATGCAAATGGGCCAGCGTACATAGTCCGAGTATTTCTTCACCAGGGCCTTGATCTTCCAAACCTCCAGATAGGAGCCGTAAATCTCCTCCTCCGTGTCCGGCTTGATGTGCATGATCACGTCAGTGCCGACGCTCTCCTTCTCCGCCGGGATAACCGTATAGCCGTCGGCGCCTTTGCTCTCCCACTTCACGCCCTGCTCTTCCCCGTATTTCCGGGTCAGCACCGTGACCTGATCGGACACCATGAACGCGGAGTAAAAGCCCACGCCGAATTGGCCGATGATGCTCAGATCCTCGCCCTCGGCGGTCTCGGCGTCCATCTGACCCTTAAAGGAATAGGAGCCGCTTTTGGCAATCACGCCCAGATTATTCTCCGCCTCTTGCTGGCTCATGCCGATGCCGTTATCGCGCACCGTGATGGTCCGCGCCTCTTTGTCCAGCAAAATATCGATCCGATAATCTCCCCGGCTCAAGCCCACGCCCTCGTCCGTCAGGGACAAATAGCACAGCTTGTCTATGGCGTCCGATGCGTTGGAAATGATTTCCCGCAGGAAAATCTCCTTGTTGGTATATATGGAATTGATCATCAGATCCAAAAGCCGTTTGGATTCCGCTTTGAACTGTTTCTTTGCCATTTTTCCTGTTGACCTCCGTGTTTGGGAGCCGCACGCTCCCATGTATTGCAAAGATAAATTATACCACATTTCTCCGCAATTTCAACAGAAGCTTCCCCATATTTTTCCCTGGAGAGAAATGTTTGCTGATTTCTCTCTGCCTCTTGACACAGCTTTCTCGGGATGGTACATTGAGAACCAGTCGCCGGTGTGGTGGAATGGTAGACACCAGGGACTTAAAATCCCTTGGGAGCAATCCCGTACCGGTTCGAGTCCGGTCACCGGCACCACGTCAAAACAAGGCCATGAGGTCATGTGGCGGCACAAGCACCGCCACATCGACCGA
>CACZSJ010000221.1 GCA_902783825.1 Oscillospiraceae bacterium
ACACCTGAAAAGGTCGTGGAAATGTATCACGCGCTGGGGATCGACCTCCCCGGCAAGGTGGCCGTAAAGGTTCACTCCGGCGAGAAAGGGAACCAAAACTTCCTCCGTCCGGAGTTCTGGAAGCCCATGGTAGAAGAGGTTCGTGGCACGATCGTAGAGTGCAACACCGCCTATGGCGATGCTTTCGGCGGGGTGCGGGATCACAGTCAATCCCATCGCAAGCTCATCGAGTACCACGGCTGGAGCAAAGTCTTCCAGGTTGATCTGATGGACGAAGAAGGTCCGGATCTGGTCTGGCCCATCCCCAACGGCAAGGTCCTCAAGGAAAACCGTGTGGGCAAGAACATCGTAAACTATGACTCTATGCTGGTGCTGGCTCACTTCAAGGGTCACCCCATGGGCGGCTATGGCGGCGCGCTCAAGCAGCTGTCCATTGGCTGCGCCTCCAGAGCCGGCAAGGCCCTTATCCACTCCGGCGGTGCTTCCGACCACAACGTCGAGGCCTGGAATCACCATGCCGACAAGGTGGCCTTTCCCGAGGCAATGGCCGACGCCGCCTCCACGGTCGTGGAGCATTTCCGCGGACGCATCGCCTTCATCAACGTAATGAAAAACCTGTCGGTGGACTGTGACTGTGCTGGCAACGCCGCGCCTCCCTGTATGAAGGACATCGGCATCCTGGCCTCCTTGGATCCGATAGCAGTGGATCAGGCCTGCATCGATTTGGTGTACAGCTCCCAGGACCCCGGCCGGGACACCCTGGTCAAGCGCATCGAATCCCGTAACGGTGTGCACACCATCGAGGCCGCGGCCGATCTTGGCTACGGTTCCCGGGAATACGAGCTGATCGAAATTTAAGGCCCCACGACAAACGCCCTCCGAAGCGAATCGCTTCGGAGGGCGTTTTATTTCACAGTACAAACTGGGCCGTGCAGAAGGCCGCATAGATGAGCAGCAGCAGGCTCCCCTGCAGCCGGGACAGCTTTCCCCGGATCAGGCTGGGCACTGTCAGCAGCAGCATCACCAGGAACATGACCGGCAGATCCAGCACCAGCGAGGCGTTATGCCCCAGCAGCTGCTTGCCCGCCGGCAGAGAAAAGGGCGCCAAGCTGACAGACACGCCGCAGACCAAAACCAGGTTGAACAGGTTGGCGCCAATCACATTGCCCAAGGATAGAGCGCTGTGTCCCTTGGCTAGAGAGGTAATGGCGGTGACCAACTCCGGCAGGGAGGTGCCCAGGGCCACAAAGGTCAGGGCAATCACCGATTCCGGCACGCCCATGGCCTGGGCAATCAGGGTTCCGTTATCCACCAGCAGATCCGCACCTATGGCAATCAGAACCGCCCCCAGCACCAGGAGGAACAGCGCCTTTTTTAAATCTGTCGGCTCGCACTCTGTCTCATCTGTTGCTCCCGTCTCCTTTTGCATTTGCCGCACCGTCATCGCCATATAGACCAGAAACAGCAGCAGCATCAGCAGTCCAATCGCACGGGGAAATCGCCCTAAAAGCACGGCGGTAGCCGCAAAAACTACCGCGGCCAGAAAGAAAAAGCACACCGGCGTTTTCAGGCTGGCAGGATCCGTTTTTCCCGGACGGATGGCAATGGTCAGCGCCGCGACCAAGGCAGTGTTGCAGATGATGGAGCCAACGGCGTTGCCATAGGCAATCTCTCCATGCCCGGTCAGCGCGGAGGTGGTGGACACCATGACCTCCGGCAGCGTGGTGCCGATGGACACCACCGTAGCGCCGATCAAAAGCTCCGGCACGTGGAAGCGCCGGGCAATTCCGGTAGCGCCGTCCACAAACCAGTCGCCGCCTTTGATCAGCAGCACCAGTCCCAGGGAAAACAACAATACAGGTACAAGCATCGTTCTTCTTCCTTTCCGCCGCCGCTCTCTGCGGCGAGTGAAGTCATGCGGGCATTATACCACAGCTCCGGCAAATTGCAAGAGCCCACCCGCTGTCGTCCCCTACGGGGACGACAGCGGGCGGCATTTTTTTCAACCTTTGCATTGTTCACAGAATGGTGCGGATTTCCGGCGCAATCTGCGCTATACTTTTATAGAAAAAACCATGCAAAAGGAGTCGTCTCATGCCCAAATTGATTGCGGATCTGGCCATTATGCTGCTGACCGCCGGTGTGGTAGCAGTCCTGTTTAAGCGTTTGAAGCAGCCATTGGTCCTGGGTTACATTCTGGCCGGTTTTCTCGTAGGGCCATACATGCCCTATTTTTTCACAGTGGCGGATTCTGCATCCATCGCCGTCTGGAGCGAAATCGGCATCATTGTACTCATGTTCAGTCTGGGGCTGGAATTCAATCTGCACAAACTGGTCAGTGTTGGCGGCACCGCTCTGATTACGGCGCTGACCGAAGTGATCGGGATGCTGCTGCTGGGCTATCTTGTTGGGCAGGCTCTGGGCTGGGGCATGATGGACAGCATCTTTCTGGGCGGCATGCTCTCCATGAGCTCCACCACCATCATCATCAAAGCCTTTGACGAGTTGGACGTTCGCAGAGAGCGTTTTGCTCAGCTGGTTTTTGGGACGCTGGTCATTGAAGATATCGCCGGCATCTTTATGATGATCATTTTGTCTACCGTCTCCATCAGCCAAAGCATCTCCGGCGCCGCATTGGCGCTGCAGTTGGGCGTTCTGGTTCTGTATCTGGCCTTGTGGCTGATCCTTGGCATTTACATTCTGCCTTCTCTGCTGCGGCAAGCGGCCGCTTTCATGAACGATGAGACGCTGCTGCTGGTCTCTCTGGGCCTTTGTTTCGGTATGGTTCTTCTGGCGGAGACACTGGGCTTTTCCTCTGCGCTTGGTGCTTTTCTGGCCGGTTCCCTTCTGGCCGGCACTGTCCACGCGGAACGGGTAGAGCATTTGAGTTCCAGCATCAAGGACCTCTTCGGTTCCGTCTTCTTCCTGTCGGTGGGCATGATGATCGACCCAGCCATGCTGCTGCGCTACGCCTTTCCCATTCTGATCATCACCCTGGTCACGGTGATCGGGAAGCTGAGCATCTCCAGCCTGGGGGTTCTTCTGTCCGGGCAGTCTTTGAAAATCGCAATCCAGTGCGGCTGTTCTCTGGCGCAGATTGGGGAATTCGCTTTCATCATCGCCTCTCTGGGTATGACCCTGGGCGTTATCGCCGACTATGTATATCCCATCATCGTTGCGGTCTCTGTAGTCACCACCCTGACTACGCCTGGTTTTATCAAAAACGCAGACGGAATCTATCGGCTGACGCGCAAGCTGCTGCCGGAAAAGCTGGGAGAAAAGCTGGAGCGCTACACCCGCGACGACGCAGACGGCGAAACCCAGGACGGAGATTGGCTGGCATTTTTGCGGCGCTACGGCAAGCGCACCGCCTTTTTTGGCGTTCTGATGACCGGCGTCTCTCTTCTGACCCAGTTTGTGCTGCAGCCGCTGCTGCTGCAAACGCCCCTGGATTCGCAGATCGTCCGCGTCATTTGTGCCGCCTGCTGCATCATCGGCGTAGCTCTGTTCATCCGCCCCATGCTGGACTTGCACTCCACCGAATATACTACCCTTTGGGTAAAGAGCCGGCTCAATCGCCTGCCGCTGATGACGCTGACCGCGCTGCGTTTTCTTTTGATTGTGCTGCTGGCCTTTCTCCCGCTGCAGGCCCTGCTGGGCGTAAGCGGCGGCTGGCTGCTCCCTCTGGTGGCCGCGGCCATCCTGCTGATCTACAAAAGCGGCTGGATGGCCTCGGCTTACATCTCCGCCGAGGCGCGTTTTCTGGCTAATTTCAATGAACGCAATCTCCATCGGGACCGGAACGGCGGCACCGAGTGGCTGGATGAGAAACTCCTGGTGGAGCAGCTTTCCTGTCCTAAAGAGCTTGTTGGCAAAAGTCTACGCCAGTTGGAATGGGGCCACCATTTCAGCATCAATGTTTTCAAAGTCGCCCGCGGCCGAAAGCAGTACAACATGCCCCCGGCGGATCTGGTGCTGCGCAGCGATGACCAGCTCTACCTGCTGGGCAAGGCGGAGGATCTGCGTTCTCTTCGGATGGGTCTGGGCCTGCCGGAGCATAGGGATCTACCTAATCTCCGGGACTTTACCGCCGCCCAGGAAGGTGACGCTTCCGCTGTCTTCGCATTCGCCCTTCCCGTGGAAAAGGACTCTTCCCTCCGAGGCAGAAGCATTCGGGACAGCAAGCTGCGGGAGCGCTATGATTGTATGATCCTGGGCCTGCAGCGAGAACTGCTCCCCATTCTGCAGCCAGACGTGAACATGACCATGCAGCCCGGCGATTTGATCTGGGTGCTGGGCAGCCGCAAAACGGCGGAAAAGCTGCTGGCCCTCTCCGAGTAAGGTGCCAAAAAGGGAAAACGCCTTCCGCACACAAGCGAAGGCGTTTTCTCGTTTTCTCAAAACAGGCACAAGAAATGGCCGCGGTCAAAAGACCGCGGCCATAAAACATTGCTGCTTGTTTCTTGCGATTACTGTTCCTTCTTGTTGCCCATGGCAGCGTAAGCCCAGAACACAACCAGAGTCGCAAAGGCCACAACGTACCAGATCGTCTGATTGCCGCCGAAGAAGTCGATCATCTGACCGGCCAGCACGAAGGCCATGACGATGGGTACGACAAAGCGGACGCAGACCGAGTAGAACTTGGCAAAGCCAGGCGAGTGGTTGCCGTGTCCGACTTCCTCCAGAACCAGGGAGGGATTCTTCTCCCAGCCGATCATCAGCGCCATCAGCATGGCGCCGAGCGGCATGGCAATGCCCTCAGACCAGCAGTCCATGAAGTCCAGGAAGCAATCCAGGAAAACGGGAACCGTCGTGATGCCCATGAGGCTGGCGGGGCTGAAGTTGGAGCCCAAGCCGTCCCAGGCCACGATGACAGCCTCGATGAGGATGAGCAAGGACACGGTCAGCACGCGCTGCTTACGGGTGTCGTTCTCGCCCTTGGCCAGATCCTTGTCGATCCAGTGGGCGGCGATGGTCTCCATCAGGGAGATGGCCGAGGAGATGGCCGCGATCAGCACCAGGACGTAGAAGATCACGCCGAAGAGGGGGCCGAGCTTACCCATGCTGCTGAACACGTCCTGCAGAGTGATGAACAGCAGGCCGGGGCCGCCGAGGGTGATCTCGTTGGGAGCCATGCCCTGAGAGAGACCGTAGGAAACCGCCGCGGGAATAACGGCGATACCGGCCAGAATGGCAACCAGCGTATCGGCAATGACAATGATGACAGAGTTCTTGACCAGGTTCTCTTCCTTGC
>CACZSJ010000222.1 GCA_902783825.1 Oscillospiraceae bacterium
AGTGCCATACTATAGCTATTTTATATACTTCGCTTTGCGGCACAGAGAAAGGATAGCGGTATGCCCTTTTACATTGACCCGGGAACGGGCAGTATGCTTTTCACCATCCTGATCGGCGTTTTGGGCGCGGCAATTTACGCGCTGCGGGACAGCGCCATGAAGCTGCGCTTCTATCTCACCGGCGGGAAGGCGGAAAAGGATGGAGCGGAACGGATCCCGTACGCGATTTTTACCGACAGTAAGCGCTACTGGAACGTGTTCGAGCCCATCTGTGACGAATTTGAAAAACGCGGCCAGGCCCTGGTTTACATGACGGCCTCGCCGGACGATCCGGCCTTGGAGAAGCCCTATACCCATGTCTCCTGTCAGTTTGTGGGCGAGGGCAACAAGGCCTTTGCCAAATTGAATATGCTCCGGGCGGACATCCTCTTGTCCAGCACGCCCGGGTTGGACGTGTATCAGTGGAAACGCTCTCGGGATGTGAAGTTTTACGCCCACATTCCCCATGCGATCAGCGACATCACGGTTTACCGCATGTTTGGCATCGACTACTATGACGCGGTTCTGCTCTCTGGGGAATATCAGGTGGAACAGGTGCGCAAGCTGGAAGCGATGCGCGGACTGCCTGCCAAGGAACTGCCCCTGGTGGGCCAGCCCTATATGGACGCCATGCGCGCGCGTCTGGCATCGGCGCCGCCCTTGCCGGAGGATCGGCCTCTTACGGTGCTGCTGGCGCCCTCATGGGGCGAAAGCGCCATTCTCAAGCGCTACGGCGGGAAGATGATCGACGCGCTCCTGGAGACCGGCTGTCATGTGATTGTGCGGCCGCACCCCCAGTCCTTTACCTCAGAAAAGGAACTGTTGGACAAGCTGATGGCGGCTTATCCCGAAAGCGAGAAGCTGGAGTGGAACCGGGATAACGACAACTTCGAGGTGCTGCGGCGCTCGGACATCATGATCTCCGATTTCTCCGGCGTCATTTTTGACTTCTCGCTGGTCTTTGACAAGCCGGTGATCTACGCGGACACCTCCTTTGACAAATCTCCCTACGACGCATGCTGGCTGGAGGAGGAGATGTGGACCTTCACCACCTTGCCTCAAATCGGACAGCAGCTCAGCCAAGAGAATTTGGGACAGATCCGCCGGCTGATTGATGAATGCCTGCAGGAACCCCGCTTTCGGGAAAGCCGGGAACGTGCCCGGGAGGAGACCTGGCAGCACAGAGGCGAAGGCGCTGTGCGCACGGTGGACTATCTGATGGAGAAATACCGGCAGCTGCAGGAGACCCCGGAAGGCGAGCACGCGGATATGGCCCAGTGAAGTATTTTTGCGCACGCCGGTATTTTACGGATACGCCGGATGCGATGAGATTACGCAAATGGATGGGAAGACATAGGAAATGAGTATAGGATCTGCTTTGTACAAGCTGTTGATCGGACCGCTGGAGCTGTTGTTCGAGGTGATTTTTGCCCTGGCGCAGCGGGTGGTATATCATCCGGGACTGGCCATTGTATGCCTGAGCCTGGCGATGAATTTTTTGGTGCTGCCTCTGTACCGGCGGGCGGACGCCCTGCAGGCGGAGGAGCGGGATCTGGAAGCCAGTCTGGAACCTTGGGCCAGCCACATCAAGAAGACCTTCAAGGGCGACGAGCGGTTTATGATGCTGCAAACCTTCTACCGGCAGCGGGGCTACAAGCCCAGCTATGCCTTGAAGGGCTCGCTGTCGCTGTTGTTGGAGATCCCCTTTTTTATTGCGGCGTACCGCTTTTTATCGGGGCTGCAGCTGATGTCCGGGGTGTCCTTCGGGCCCATCCGGGATCTGGGCGCGCCGGACGGCCTGCTTGTGCTGGGCGGTATGGCCATCAACCTGCTGCCCATTCTGATGACGGCCATCAACGCGGTTTCTGCGGCCATCTATATGAAGGGCTTTCCCCTTAAGAGCAAGATCCAGATGTACGGAATGGCGCTGATTTTCCTGGTGCTTCTGTACAAGTCGCCGGCGGGACTGGTATTCTACTGGACGCTGAATAACCTGTTCTCTCTGGTGAAGAATATCTTCTATAAGCTGAAAAACCCCGGGCGGGTGCTGCGGATCTGTGCGGCGCTGGCGGGCCTGGCCCTGCTGGCGTGGCTGGTGGCGCATCCCTTTGCCTCCCGGCGCAAGGAGCTGGTGCTGGCGGCGGGGGCGCTGCTGCTGGAGCTGCCGCTGCTGCTGAGCTGGCTGCAGGGGCGCGGAAAGCTCCCGATGCTGGCGGAAGCGGAGCCGGACGACGACCGGATCTTCTTGCTCTGCGGAGTGTTTCTGGCGATCCTGACGGGGCTGCTGATCCCTACGGCGGTGATCAAGGCGTCGCCGGCGGAGTTTGTGAACATCAACACGGGAAAATCGCCGCTGTGGTATGTGCTCAGCGCAACGCTGCTGGCCGCCGGGACTTTTGTGATCTGGTTCGGGATCTTCTACCGTCTGGCGGATGCGCGGACTCGGAAGCTGTTTGGCCTGGGGGCCTGGGTGCTGGCAGGCGTGGCGGTGACGGACTATATGTTTTTCGGCACCAAGTACGGGGATATCTCGCCCATGCTGGTGTATGACACACTCCCGGTGAACAGTGTCAGGGATTATGCGGTGAACACAACGGTGCTGGCGGTGCTGGCCCTTCTGTTCTGGCTGCTGTGGAAGAAGAAGCCGGCGCTGGTGCGTGTGGCCTGTCTGACCCTGTGCTGCGCGGCCATTGGGATGTCGGCGGCGAATCTGCCGGGGATCCAGAGAGAGCTGCGCACCGTGCGGGCGGATCTGGAGGCTTCCCGGGAAGA
>CACZSJ010000223.1 GCA_902783825.1 Oscillospiraceae bacterium
CGCCCTGGCCGTCACCGATCACGGCGTCATGTACGGCGCGGTGGCCTTCTACAAGGCCTGTCTGGCAGAAGGCGTGCAGCCCATCATCGGTTGCGAGGTCTATGTGGCCCCCAGGAGCCGGGCCCAAAAGGAATTTGGCATTGACAACGAATATTCCCATTTGATATTGCTGTGTGAAAACGAAACCGGCTACCGAAATCTTTGTTATCTGGTCAGCGCCGGCTTTACCGAGGGCTTTTATATTCGCCCCCGGATCGACTGGGAGCTGCTGCACCAGCACGCGAAAGGGCTGATCTGCCTGTCCGGCTGCCTGGCCGGGGAAATCCCCCAGGCCCTCCTGCGCAACGATTACGCCGCAGCCAAGGCCCGGGCTCTGGATCTCCAGGACCTGTTTGGTCCGGATCGTTTTTATCTGGAAATTCAGGACCACGACATTCCCCAAGAGAAGCAGGCCGCCCAGGGCCTGATCCGGCTCAGCCGGGAGACCGGCATCCCTCTTGCGCTGACCAACGACGCCCATTATATTGAGCCGCAGGATGCGTATTATCAGGACGTGCTGATGTGCGTACAGACCGGAAAAACCGTGGACGAGCCCAATCGTATGCGCTTTGAGACGCAGGAATTCTACCTCAAGAGCGAAGAGCAGATGCGTGCGCTGTTCCCGGACTATCCGGAGGCGGCCGACAACACGGAGAAGATCGCCCAGCGCTGCCACTACGATTTTGAGTTTGGTCACTACCATCTGCCCCGCTTCAAGCTCCCCGCCGGAGAGACGGATAGCTTTTCCTATTTGCAAAAGCTCTGCGAGCAGGGCTTTGCCGAGCGTTTTGGAGATCGACCGGAGGTCCATGAGCAGCTGGATTACGAATTGAGCGTCATCCGGGACATGGGCTTTGTGGACTATTTTCTCATCGTCTCAGACTTTATCGGCTATGCCAAGCGCAACGGCATCCCTGTCGGCCCCGGCCGCGGCAGCGCCGCGGGCAGTGTGGTCTCCTATTGTCTGCACATTACCGACGTGGACCCCATTCAGTACAGCCTCTTTTTCGAGCGTTTTCTGAATCCCGAGCGGGTATCCATGCCGGATATCGACGTAGACTTCTGCGTCAACCGCCGCGGCGAGGTCATCGACTATGTCAATCGCCTGTATGGGCAGGACCATGTGGCCCAGATCGTTACCTTCGGCACCATGGCCGCCCGGGGCGCCATCCGGGACGTAGGCCGGGTGCTCAACGTCAGCTATGCCGAAACCGACCAGGTGGCCAAGCAGGTGCCCATGGCTCTGAACATGACCCTGGATGAAGCTTTGCGCCTGTCCCGCCCCCTGCGGGAAATGTACGAAACCGACGAGACCCTCAAGCGGCTGATTGATGTGGCCAAGGCTTTGGAGGGCATGCCCCGACACGCCTCCACCCATGCGGCCGGCGTGGTCATCACCGAGCGACCCGTCTACGAATACGTCCCGCTGGCCATGAACGACGAAGCCGTAGTCTGCCAGTTTCCCATGACTACCCTGGAAGAGCTGGGCCTTCTGAAAATGGATTTTCTGGGTCTGCGGAACCTCACGGTGCTGGACGACGCGGAGCGGCTGGTGCGGCTGCGGGAGCCGGACTTTCGGGTAGCCGACGCCCCGGAGGACGATGCGGCAACCTTCGACATGCTGGCCGCAGGCCATACCTCCGGTGTGTTCCAGCTGGAGAGCGCGGGCATGACCGCGGTGTGTACCGGGATCAAGGCCAAGAGCATTGAAGACATCACCGCCATCATTGCCCTCTATCGACCCGGCCCCATGGACTCCATTCCCAAGTTTATTGAATGGTCTCAGCATCCGGAAAAAATCCGTTACAAACACGAGAGCCTTCGGCCCATTTTGGAAGTCACCTATGGCTGCATCGTCTACCAGGAGCAGGTCATTGAAATTTTCCGCTCCCTGGCTGGCTTTTCCCTGGGTCAGGCCGACAACATCCGCCGGGCCATGTCCAAGAAGAAGCACGCCGTCATCGACGCCGAGCGCCGGGCATTCGTCCACGGAGACGAGAGCCGGGGGATCGACGGCGCGCTGAAACGGGGTATTTCCGAGGCCGTTGCCAACAGCATTTATGACGAGATCCTGGACTTTGCCAGCTATGCCTTCAACAAGGCCCATGCGGTCTCCTACGCCATCGTCGTCTACCGCACCGCCTACATGAAGCGGCACTACCCCCGGGAGTATATGGCCGCCTTGCTCACCTCCGTGCTGGATAACAGCGGCAAAGTGGCCGAATACATCGCCGAATGCCGGGAGCTGGGCATCCGGCTCCTGCCGCCGGACGTGAACGAGTCCGAGGCCAATTTCACCGTCGTAGGAGAAAACATCCGCTTCGGTCTGGTGGCCATCAAGGGCATCGGCTGGGGCGCCATCCACGGTATGGTGGAAGAGCGGGCTTCCGGCGGGCCCTTCCAAGATTTTGAGGACTTCTGCCGACGTATGTCCGGCAAGGATCTAAACCGGCGGGCAGTGGAGAATTTGATCCGGGCCGGCGCCTTTGACAGCATGGGCTACAAGCGCAAGGCCCTGCTGCAGATTGCGGAGGCGGTGATCAACAGCATCAGCCAAGCCCAGCGGGACAATATTGCCGGCCAGCTGGATCTTTTCGGCGGAGCCGAGGAAGACGCCTCCGGCGGGAGCATTCCCATCCCCGACGTGGAGGAATTCAGTCCCCGGGAAAAAATGAACATGGAAAAGGAAACCACCGGTCTGTACCTGACCGGCCACCCCATGGACGAGTACCGAGAGGCCGCGCGGCGAGTGGGCGCGGTGCCCATCGGCACGGTGATCGGAGACTTTGCCGCGGAGGGCGGGCCCCAGCGATTCCAGGACAATCAGGTGATCACCCTGGCCGGGGTCGTGGAAGCCTCCCGGACCCGTACCACCAGAAACAACAGCCTCATGGCCTACATCACCTTGGAGGACGACAGCGGTTCCATGGAGCTGCTTGCCTTCCAAAAGGCGCTGGATGAAGGCGGCGGCTATCTGTCTCCTAACGCCGCCATTTTGGTCCGCGGGCGGATCTCCGTCCGGGATGAAAAAGAACCCCAGCTTATGGTGGACAGCATTCGCCCCATCAGTGATCTGCGGGACATGGCGCCTGCCTCGCCGCCACCCAGCGGCGACCCGGCGCGGCCAGGGCAAAAGCTCTGGGTTCGCCTCCCCTCCCGCTATGACCCGGCGCTCAAGCGCATCGAGCTGCTGTTGACCATGTTCCCCGGGCAGCAGCAGATGATTCTCTGGTGCCAGCGAGAGCAAAAGCGCATCGGCGCCCGCTGCCGCATCCACGAGGGTCTGATCCTGGAGCTGCAGGAAATGCTGGGAGAAGAAAACGTGGTAATCAAATGACAAAGGGAAAGGAATGTGCGACATGAAAAAAGCGGTATCCCTGGTTCTGATTTTCTTGTTGACGGCCGCCCTGTTGACCGGCTGCAGCTTGCCCCCCTTCCTGGGCGGCCCCTCGCAAAGCGGTGATGCGCCGGAAGCCTCCGATGCAGCGCCCGCTGAGAACGCGCCGGCCACTGATGCCGCAGCCCCTGCCGACTACGCGGAATCTGCGGAACCCGAAGCCGAAGACCCAGCCGACAATCCCGAGCCTGTTGAAGAGCCGGAGCCCACCGACTGCGTGGTGACCGGTCGCCGCTTCTCCCTTTCCCTGCCCTTGGACTGGGCGGATCAGGTCACCGTGGAGGAGAGCGTCTCCGATGATCCCTATCGGTTCACGGTCTATCACAGCCCCAGCTTTGATGCCGACGGCGCGGGCCTGCTGTTTTCGCTGAGCCTGTATCCGGACACCAGCTTCGTCAGTTTGCCCAACTATCGAGTGGTGGGCCTGCTGGCCGATGAGCGGCAGACGCAGTATCTGGTGATGCACACGCCCTCGGACGTGCAGGCGGGTCCGGACTTCTTTGATGAGTATTTCGCCTTGTACGACGAGGATCTGTTTCTCCGCATCTGCCAAAATCTTCAGCCCGCCGAGGGCTACCACTTCCAGGAGGCGGATCCGGCTGTGATCCGCGCCGCTCAGGTTCGCTTTGAATATGCCAACGCCATGCATGTTCTCCTGGGTCTCAATCGGCTGCCGGACGGCTCCGAGGCCATGCCCACGGACTGGGGCGGGCACATGGCCAACAACAGTTTTTCCATCTTCGACGTGGACGGCGACGGCGAGGACGAGCTTCTGATCCGGATCGAGGACACCTATATGGCCGGGATGCGGCTGATGATCTACAGTCTGGGCGAACACGGGCAATTGCTGGAGGAATTGGGCGTCTTCCCCGCCGCCGAATATTACGAGAAGGGCTTCCTGCGCGCTTACGCCTCTCACAACCACAGCTACGGAACGCTCTGGCCTTACACGCTGTTTGGCTATGATCCCGCCACAGGTGTGTATGAGCAGCTGGCGCAGGTCTACGGCTGGGATCGCCATCAGGCGGAGACAGACTACAGCGGCAATCCCTTCCCTCATGAGGCGGACGCCGACGGCAACGGCAGCGTAGTCTGCATCCAGGACGCCCAGGGAAGCCGCTGGATCGACGACGCGGCGTTGCATGCCTGGGAAGCGGAGCA
>CACZSJ010000224.1 GCA_902783825.1 Oscillospiraceae bacterium
CCAGATCGGCAAGAGCTTCCGCAACGAAATCACACCGGGCAACTTCATCTTCCGGGTTCGGGAGTTTGAGCAGATGGAGCTGGAATTCTTCTGCGAGCCGGACACCGACCTGGAATGGTTCGACTACTGGCGCGGCTTCTGCCGGGATTTTCTGCTGTCCATCGGTCTGCGGGAGGAGAATCTCCGCCTGCGGGATCATGACCCCGAGGAGTTGAGCTTTTATTCCAAGGCTACCACGGACTTTGAATTCCTCTTCCCCTTTGGCTGGGGCGAGCTCTGGGGCGTGGCGGATCGTACGGATTACGATCTGAGCCGCCACCAGGAGGTTTCCGGCCAGGATCTGACCTATTACGATCAGGAAAAGAACGCCCACTACCTCCCCTACGTGATCGAGCCCTCCCTGGGTGTGGAGCGTACGGTGCTGTCCCTTTTGTGCGATGCCTACGACGAAGAAGTCGTCGGCCAGGACAAGAAGGGCAACGACGACGTGCGCACTGTGCTGCGCCTGCATCCCGCTCTGGCACCCTTCAAGTGCGCCATCCTGCCTCTCAGCCGCAAGGACGTGCTTACCGGCCCCGCGCTGGAGCTGTACCAGGAGCTGAGCAAAGAATTTATGTGCGATTACGACGAGACCGGCTCCATCGGCAAGCGCTATCGCCGGGAAGACGAAATCGGTACGCCGTTTTGCGTCACCTTTGATTTCAACACCGTCGGCACCGAGACCGATGAGGCTGACCACTGCGTCACCGTGCGTGAACGGGACAGCATGCAGCAGGTTCGCATCCCCATCGACCAGGTTCGGGATTATATCGCCCAGCGCATTCGGTTCTGAGCAAAGGGGGTATTTTCATGAAAGACGGATTGATTAAAGTTGCCGCCGCCGCTCCGGTGATCAAGGTGGCCGATCCCGCCTACAACGCGGATCGGGTCATTGACTGCATCCGAAAGGCGGACCGGGAGGGTGTCAAGCTGCTGGTCTTTCCCGAGCTGACTCTCACCGGCGTCAGCTGCCGGGATCTGTTTGCCCACCGGGTCCTGCTGGAGGGCGCAAAAACCGCCCTTGGCACCGTCGTGGAGGCCAGCCGGGGCGTGGATATGCTGGTTTTCGTGGGGCTTCCTTATGTGCACAAGTCCCGCCTGTACAGCGTTGCTGCCGCCATCTGTGACGGAGAGCTGCTGGCGCTGATTCCCCGGCAGGAACCGGACGGCCCCTTCACCGCGCCCAGTTGGGACGCGGAGGAAATCAGTCTGTGTGGGCAGTCTCTCACCCTGGCCGAGGACGCGTTGTTTGTCAGCAGCGTCCTGCCGGAGCTGAAGGTGGCGGTGGAGCTGGGCGCGGATATGGACGCCCTCGTCCCTCCCGTCGTCCGCCACGCGCAGGCCGGCGCTACGATTCTTGCGCAGATGGCCGCCTTCCCGCAGACCGTAAGCTCTCGGGATGAGGCAGAGCTGAACGCCCGTTACCAGTCCCGGCATCTAAGCGCCGGTGTGGTGATGGCCGCCCCCGGCAAGGGAGAAAGCAGCACGGACCGGGCATACTCGGGTCTGTGTCTGGTGGCGGAGAACGGCCAGCTTCTGGCCGTACAGGAGGGCGATGACAGCCTGGCCATCAGCGAAATCGACGTGCAGCATATGGACAATCTGCGCCGCAGCTCCGATTGCTTTGGCTGGGATGAGGAATACAGCCTGTTCCCCTGGGGAAAAAAGACCTCGTCCACCCGGCTGACCCGCCGCTATCTGATGCATCCGCATCTGCCTGAGCGGCCGGAGGATCTGCCGATCTACTGTCAGCGCATGCTGGACATCCAGGTGTCTGGCCTCATCAAGCGCATGGAATACGCCGGCCTGGACCACTGTGTGGTGGGCATTTCCGGCGGTGTGGACTCCACCCTGTGCGTCATGATCTGTGCCATGGCGGTCAAGCGCATGGGCCTGCCTCCCACCAATGTGGTGGCCTGCACCCTGCCCTGCTTTGGCACCTCCTCCCGCACCAAATCCAACGCCATCATCGTGGCCGAGCAGCTGGGCGCCGAAGTACGGGTGATCGACATCGGCAAGAGCGTCTACCAGCATTTTGACGACATCGGCCACGCCCATGACGACTACTCCATCGCCTATGAAAACGCCCAGGCCCGTGAACGGACCCAGGTACTCATGGATATTGCCAACAAGGTCAACGGCCTGGATGTTGGCACGGAGGATCTCAGCGAGTATATCGACGGCTGGTGTACCTACAACGGCGACCATACCAGCATGTACGACGTGAATCTGGGCCTGACCAAAACCCAGGTGCGCGCCAACGTCCGCTATCTGGCCGACACCACTGAGGATCGCGTGCTGAAGGCCGCCCTGTACGACGTGCTGGACTGCCCGGTCACACCGGAGCTGCTGCCCATCCACGACGA
>CACZSJ010000225.1 GCA_902783825.1 Oscillospiraceae bacterium
GGTATCGTACGCAGAATAGACGAGCTGGGCCGGGTGGTGATTCCCAAAGAAATCCGCAGAACCTTGCGTATTCGCGAGGGTGACCCGTCCCTGATGGCATTGACACGAATGGAGCGGTTTTGTATCGCTTTGATGGATACAGCTGACAGATTCGGTGCCAAATAAGCCAAATGGCGGATTTGAAGGATTGAAGATTGCAGAACTCATGCATCTATGATGAAAATATCAGGAAAATAAAAGAGGCTGCTGAAAAATAACATTTCAGCAGCCTTTCTTTGCATATCATGGATATCTGATTGAGTGTTTCATTTCCGGAAATGAAGCTAAGTCAACTCCATAACCGGTCGTTCGCATATTCTGTATTCCATTCATCCGTAGAAGCCCATAGCGGCTTGGAGTGCGGGAGACGATGCGCTTCCAGAACTTCGTCGTTCAAATTGTCAAAGCCCAGCCCGGGACGATCAGGTGGAGTGATCATGCCACCTTGTATGACGGGAGAAGGCCCACCGACAATCAGATCGTTCCACCAAGGATCATCCGGCGCATTGAATTCCATGGCGATCAGGTTTTCCGTGGCGACGCCCATGTGGGCGGTGGCCAGGGCGGCGACAGGGGTCTCGCACATGTGGGCGATCATGGCAACATGGTTTTCCTGCGCCATTTCGCCGATGCGCTGCATTTCAAAAATACCGCCGCAGGAGCAGATGTCCGGATGGATGATGGGCACCGCCCGTTCAGAACAGAGTGGATAAAATCCTTCTTTCAGATATAGGTCCTCGCCAGTGGCTACGGGCGTGCAGGTCATAGCGGTCAGTTTCTTGTACTCTTGGACAAATGTGCAGGGGAGGGGATCCTCCACCCAAGCAAGGTTATATTTTTCCAGCCGCCGCAGCAGGCGCACCATGTCTTCCAAATTCATGTGACCCAAATGATCAATGGCCAGGGGCACCTGATAGCCGATGATCTCCCGCAGATTGGACAATTCTTCTTCATACCGGTCCAGGCCGTGTTCCGTGATCCGCGTAAAGGTGTAGGGATGCTGCGTGTTGAACACGGTATACATACGGTTTCTCTCTTCCAGGCTTCCCCGGAGGTCTGCACTGTAATTTGCATCTGTATATAGCATGTGCCGGCGCCGTGCCTCGACTAATTGTTCCGTAAATCCGGGCAGACCGGACAGAATGGGTTCGTCCGGGTAGAGCGTTTGCAGTCCTTCCACGCCGAGGATACATTTGACCATTGTGAAGCCATCGTCCAAGTGGCGCTTGAGTTCCCGTCCCATCGCCGCGCCGCTCAGCGGCAGTTTGACATGCCGTCCCATATCGCAATAAACGCGCACAGCATCCCTGAATTTTCCGCCCAGCATCTGGTAAACCGGGATGCCATATGCTTTTCCTGCTAGATCGCATAGAGCGATTTCAATGCCACTGACACCGCCGCCTTGCCTGCCGGGACCACCGAATTGCCGGATGCGTTTGAATAATTTGTTGATGTTGCATGGGTTTTCTCCTAAGAGACGGCTTTTCAGGATTTCTCCGTAGGTACGGCTGCCAAAATCTCTCAGCTCGCCGAATCCGCTGATTCCCTGATTTGTATCAATTCGCACAAGAATACAGTGCATAGGCGCCTGGTAAAGATCGGCAAACCGTATATCGGTGATTTTCAATGCCGACGGATACGAAGGGGTGCGAACATACTGCAGCAAATCTTCCATATGAACATCTCCTTTGTCCGCTGCTTATTCTTTTACTGCGCCGGCCGTAAGCCCGGCAATGAAGTATTTTTGCATGAAGACATAAATGACGACGACGGGCAGACTGGAAATGATACATGCCGCCATCAAATCATTATACTGGATGCGGTAATAACCGTTCAATTGTCCAATGCCTACCGGCAGCGTTTTCAATGTTTCCTTATTGATCAGAATGGACGCAAACATAAATTCGTTCCATGTTTGAATAAGGGAATAAATGGCAGTGGCGGCGATGCCCGGCATAGCCAATGGACAGATGATCTTAATAAGGATCCTGATACGGCTGTACCCGTCGATCATGGCGGATTCGTCCAAACTGGTTGGAATACTTTCCATATACCCTTTCATCAGCCAGGTGCAAAAGGGAATGGTATGCGATACGTATACTAAAATCATTCCCGTATAGGTATCGTTCAGGTGGAATGTTTTCATCAGTTTGTAAAAAGGGATGAGGAGCATGATGGATGGGAACATCTGCGTAACCAGCACAAATGTGAGATAAGCACCGCGGCCCGGAAAACGAAACCGGGTGATGCCATAGCCTGATAAAATGGCGAAGGCCATGGCGATCAGCACCGTTGCGGCTGAGATGATCAATGTGCTTTTATAATAATCGGCGAAAGGATAATCCTGGAACAAACGCAGATACGCTTCAAAAGTGATTTCCTGCGGAATCCAGGTGATTTTCCCGTTCATGATTTCCGGCGTATTTTTAAAAGAAGTGGAAACCATCCAAAGTACAGGCAGCAGGATGAGAAGGCTTGCGACGGATAAAACAAGGTACTTTCCCGCCAGATTGATTTTAGCCCTTCTTTTCACGCAGACCCCCCCTTTGGATAATGCTGATGATCAGACAAATCGCAAATACGACCACACTTCTGGCGGCAGCTTGACCATATTGGAAGTATTCAAAAGCGGTTTTATAAATATCAATGCTGACCAGATTGGTTGCGCTTTCCGGACCGCCGGCCGTGGTCATCCAAACCAAGGTAAAATGCTTGAACCACCACAAAGTGTCCAAAATAATCGCGGAAAGGATCACTGGCTTTAACGAAGGAATGTAGATATAAACAACGGATTGCATGCGGTTGGCACCGTCGATGATGCCTGCCTCCAGAATATCCTGTGAAATGGTTTGCAAACCAGCAGAAATGAGCAACATGATGAGGGGAAACCCCTTCCAGATAGAGATGAACACGACGATGGGAAAAGCAGTGGCGGGATTGCTGAGCCAAGCGACAGGCTCGCTGATCACCTTCCATTGCAGCAGATAGTAATTGATGATGCCGTACACAGGATTGAAAATCCATTTCCATACCAAGCCGATGCTCACTTCTGGAATGACCCAGGGAAGCACGAGGATCATGCGGAAAAAGCTGCGGCCCGGAAACGGCTTGTTAAGCAAACTGGCAAATAATCCGCCTACAAGGAAATGACCGCAGACTACAAGCACTGTAAACTTCAGCGAGGTAAACAGCGTATTGCCGAATTCAGGCTTGGTGAATAACTGACCGTAGTATTTCAGGCCTACATACGTGTTGCGGCTGACCAGATTGGTGTTGAATAAACTGACGTAAAACCCATTCAGCATGGGGTAAATAACCAATAAAACCAGGGCGAAAAAGGATGGAATAACGAATAGCATGCCCCAAATACGATCCTTTTGATGGATTGTGAGCACGGGTTTATATTGGTGCTTATTCACGGTGATCATGCCTTTCTGTACGGTGCAGAATCAAGGGAGGCAGACGGGGGATACCGGCGTCCGGTATCCCCCTGCTTTCAATGGCAATGATAGACTATTCGTAAGATTCGATCAGCTCTTCCATAGCGACCCGGGCCTGTTCAGAAGCAGTATCAATATCCATGGAACCGGTGATCAACGCCTGATAGACACTGCCGATGATCTCATAGGTCTTGGCAATACCCAGGAACTGGGGCCAGGCGTAGGCGGACTCGATACCGTCAACAAAGCCCTTCATATCTTTTTCCTGCAGGATGAGGTTGCCGTAATACTCAGTGCGGACAGGCACACGATAAGAGATTTCCGTCCATTTTAAGGCGTTGTTTTCTTCCAGGAAGAACCGCAGATAATCTGCGCAAACATCCTTCTTTTCACTGCCTTTATAGATGGAGTAGCCCAGGGTGCCCAAGCGTGAGGTATGCGTGGTATAAGCAGGAATTGCGCAGGTGGCCAACTTGCCTTTCAGGTCTGGGTTCTGTGCATAGATGGTTCCCAGCGCGTTGGAACCGGTGATCATCATCGCGGCTTTATTCGCTACCAGCAGATTGGCGGCTTCGGAATAGCTGGTTTCAATGCTCCCGGGCTGCACTACATGATACTTCACATCCAAATCGGCAAAGGTTTGGCAGGCCAATTTAAAAGCATCGCTGCCCACTTCGGTCTTCCACTTGCCATCCTCGAAATAAACTTCGCGGCAACCAAAACTACGCAGGATCGGCAGGAAGCGGGTGCCGGCGGAGGAGTCTTTCGTAGCGATCATGGCAAAGCCATACCGATCAATTACGCCGTCGCCGTCCGTATCCTTGGTGAGCGCTTGGGCGCATGCAATGAAATCATCCCAGGTTTCCGGTGGCTGCAATCCTTCTTCCTGGAACCAGTCATCGCGGTAAAGAAGCGCCATGGGCAACGACTGGGTGGGCATAAACAGCAGTTCGCCGCCGTAGCTGGCTTCTTCTCGCATCTGAGGCTGAAGGCCATCCAGGTATGCAGCGTCAAACAGGCCAGTCAGATCAAAGCACAAATCCAAGTCCACGGTAGTAGGCAGGTTATTGGAAGAATTTTGGAACATGTCAGCCATATCGCCGGCGGTTCCCATAGCTTGTAGCTTTTTGATGTATTCGTTGGATTTGGCGCTGATATATTCAAATGTTACGTTAGGATGCAATGCTGTATAGGCATCGGAAATGGACTTTTCAATGGAGCCTTCGGGGTTTTCTGTTTGCTGAGATGAAAGAATACGAATGACGACTTTTTCTTCACTTTCCGCACCGGCAAAGGAAAGCAGCGTGCAAACAAGCGCAAACGCCAGAACGAAGCATACGAACTTTTTCATGATTTTTCCTCCTTCATGCTCATTTGGATACAGGAAACGAACCATGTACTGCCTATACTGTGCTAATCACTCTCCTTATCGCAGAACGTCCGAAATCGTATGAGATTTTAATAATTAGAATTCATTTTCATTTATTATTATACTGAAATGTGTTTTGAATGTCAATAGTAAAAATTTAGAAATAGAAAAAAACATGCGCGGTTCAAATGTGAACGGCGCATCAATAGTATAGAAGTATATGATCTTATGATTGCTCGGGACGATATCCCAGGGAAGAGGAGAAACGGGCTGAAGCATCCAAAACAGCTTCCTTTTTTACCTGGATATCCTGATAGTTCATATGTTTTGCGGTACCAATGATTCCCAGCGCGGCGATCACTTTGCCATCGTAATCGTACACAGGCGCGGCGATACTGCGGTACCCCTCCGTATTTTCTTCGTCGCTGATGGCATATCCGTCCTTCCGTGTCTGCGCCAGCGTCAAGAGGAAGCGTTCCTTGCTCGTAATGGTTTTTTCGGTTTTGCGGCTTAGTCCGCGGGATGCAAAGTATTGCTCCAACTGTTCCGCATGATAATTAAGCAACAGGATTTTTCCCGCGGCAGTGGCGTGCATGGAATCTGTGCGGCCTGTATAGAGGGGCGCTTGCGCAAGCGGAGCACCGGATGTCATGGGCGCGTCCACCGTATCCAGGCAAACAACCAGCATGTTTTCTTCCACGGAAATATAGGCTGTTTCTTTTGCGTCTTTGGACAGGGCATACAGGTAGGGCCGGCAAACGTCTCGGATGTTGAACTGAGCACGGATCAGCTCGCCGATATGGCTTAGCTTTGTGGTGAGCTGATATTTCAATGTTTCGCTGTTTTGCATCACGTATCCGCTCATCATGAGGGGAACCAGGAAACGAGATACGGTGCTTTGCGGGATATCGACGATCTGCGCGATCTCCTGAAGACGAAGCGGCCGCCTGGCATATGCCATGGCTTCGATGATTTTGAGCAGCTTTGCAGAGGAGTAATTGCTGCTTGTGGCGTTCTGTGGTTTGGACGTAGCGATGGGAGCCACCTTCCTGTCTTTTTCTTAAAGTTAAAAACAACGCTTATATCTTACACGGTTTGAAGCAAAAATTCAATATATAATCATGATTTATGAAATAATGCGTCTAAATGATTCAATGACTATCGAAAAAAGCCAAAAAAGAGTTGACAGCGGAGAATGATTGGATTATAATTGGATTAGGATTTTAATATTTGGCATTCATTTTCGAAAATCAAATTCAAGAAAACAAGACAAGAACAAGCAAAACGGGTGGAGGAGATCGGCCGCTTACAAGCCGATCTCCTGAGCCCGCTCATATTCCAATCGGGCATAACGGCGGAACCAATATGATGGCGCAATGCGCTGCGTGGTATGCTGAATGCTGGCATGAAGGAGGCTTATCCATGCATTTCGATTATTATGATGACATCCTCGCTTTGACGCCGCTATGGAAAGGTGAACGGTTTGGAGATGGCCGGCCAAAGGTGCCGGAGGAATATCTCGCTGCCCTGCGGGAGATGACAATGGAAGAGGTATGGAAATACATCTATAAACAGGGGTATGAGTTTCAGTTCCAGGGCGATATGCATCTGCTTCATCAGGGGAAGAAAATGATCGGACGCGCTGTTACCTGTTCCTTCTGCCCCGGCAGGCCGGATCTGAACCAAGTGATGAACGGAATTGGCGCTTCCGAAGGCAGAATCGGCGTTTACAATCAATGGGTGGTTGATTCACTTCAGGAGCATGACGTGCTCGTGGCGGATATGTTCGATAAGATTTACAAGGGGACATTCCTTGGCGGCAATCTGACCACTTCCATTGCTAAACGCACTAAGGATGGCGGCGCTGTGATTTGGGGCGGTATTCGTGATATCGAACAGATGTCCAAGATTGGTGCAGTGCAGGTATATTATCGTGGAATGGACCCTACGCCGATCCGGGACTTTATCATGACCAGCTTCAACGGGCCGACGACCATTGGAAAAGCCATCTGCCTGCCGGGCGATGTGGTGTTTGGCAATGATGCCGGCGTACTGTTCATTCCCAGCCACCTGGTGGAGGCAGCAGTCAAAGGCGCGGCAAAGATGCATGCAAAAGATATCTTCGGCTTTGAAATGCTCAGCACTAACGTATACACGACGGCTCAGATTGATCTGGCTGTTTGGCCAAAGGAAATGCTGGACAGGATGTGCAGATTTCTGGATCAGGATGAGCGCTGCGCGGCGTACCGGTCCGTCGACTGGAGCGAGGAGTACGCACTGGCAGAAAAGGAAAAAGGCAGCAGTGAGAGCGCGTGAGCGCATCAGGAGGGAAACGTATGAAACGCGTAGTTGTGATTGGCGGATGCGGTCATATCGGCACATATCTGGTCCCCCGGCTGATTGAAAATGGATATGAAGTATACTCTGTTACCCGAGGCAACAGAAAGCCCTACAAAATAAGCGGCATCTGGAAATGGGTGCATCCGGTTGTATTGGATAAGGATGCGGAAGAAAAAAACGGCGCTTTCTGGACAAAGATTGCTGAGCTGCATCCGGACATCGTGGTGGATCTGCTGACATACCGTCTTGAGCAAGTACAGGAAGCCGTGCGCGTGCTTCAGGGACGGATTGAGCAGTACGTGTATTGTTCGTCAATTTGGGCCCATGGTGAGGCAAGTGATGTTCCTGCACCGGAAACGCTTCCCCGCCATCCCTTTGGCAACTATGGGATCGGCAAAGCGTCCTGTGAAGCCTATCTACATGACGCATATATGAAAATGGGGTTTCCGGAAACGGTGGTGATGCCGGGCCATATTACCGGCCCTGGTTGGAACTTTATCAATCCTTGCGGGAATCTGGACCCCAAAGTATTTGAAAAAATCGCGCATGGCGATGTGATCTACTTGCCGGACTTTGGCATGGGCGTGCTGCACAATGTGCATGCTGATGATGTGGCGCAGGTGTTCATAAATGCAATTTTGTACCGGAACCGCGCTTTGGGAGAAAGCTTTCATGCTACGGCGCCTGTGGCAACGACCATGCGGGGCATCGCCAATAAAATGTATCTGTGGTTTGGACAGGAGCCGAACATCGAATACCTGCCATGGCAAGCGTGGTGCGAGAAGACAGCGGACCCCGGCTTTATCGCCAGCACGGAAAACCATGTCCGGCACAGTGATAATTACAGCATCGAAAAAGCAAGAAAGCTGCTGGAATATCAACCGCGGTATACCATTTTCCAAGCCATGTGCGAAGGTGTCGAGTACATGATCCAGCATGGCGTAATACAGGCGTGACAGGAGGGCGGACCATGAATCAATGCATCAATCAGCCGGACAGATTTGTTGACGAAAGCTTGGAGGGCATCCTGCTGGCGTATCCCCAGTTTTATGAAATGGCGCAAAATGATTGCCATGCCGTGGTTCATCGAACGACACAACCGCATGTTTGCATCGTGACGGGCGGTGGGTATGGCCATCTGCCGCTGTTTCTGGGGTATGTGGGCGATGGCCTGTGCGACGGCGTAGCTGTTGGCAATGTGTTCACGTCTCCGTCTGCCGAATCAATCATGCATGCCGTGCATGCGCTCAAGCCGCAAAAAGGGGTGCTGTTCCTGTTCGGAAATTACTTTGGCGATACGATGAATTTCGAAATGGCGGCGGAAATGCTGTCGGATGAGGACATCCCATCCTGCATCGTGAAAGCGTCTGACGACCTTGCAAGCGCACCGCGAGAGCAGTTTGAAGAAAGACGCGGTATCGCTGGTATACTGTTTGCATATAAAGTAGCCGGTGCGGCGGCTTCAGCCGGTTACAGCCTGGACCAAGTGGAGCGGGTCGTGAAGCGTGCCATTGCATGCACCGCTACATTCGGCGTGGCGTTTTCCTCCTGTACTTTGCCTGGGAAGCCGCATCCTATGTTTGAATTGGCGGATGGCGAAATGGAAATCGGCATGGGCATCCATGGAGAACCGGGCGTCCGGCATGGAACGCTGGAAAAAAGCGAAGCGTTGGCGGAAGAATTGAGCGCTTCTGTGGTCAAGGACCTGGATCTGCAGGCAGATGACGAGGTAGCTGTGCTGATCAATGGGCTTGGGTCGACAAGCCGGGAAGAATTGTTTGTCTGCTATCGGGATGTTCATCGTTATTTGACGGTAGGCGGGATTCGGATCAGCCGATCCTTTGTGGGCGAATATGCTACTTCCATTGATATGGCCGGGTTGTCAGTTTCTCTCATACGGCTGGATGATGAAATCAAGAAGCTGCTGGCAATGGAAGCGTCCTCTCCGTTCGTTCACTTTTGAGGGAGGCATCGAGATGGAGTACAGAAAACTTGGAAAAACAGGGATTCGGGTATCCTGCATCACCCATGGCTGTATGGAGCTGGGTGGCAGCAACCGGCCGGAGATTTATTGGGATGTGCGGGATGAAGAAATCAATGTACGTCTGCTACAAAAAGCGCTGTCGCTGGGCATCAACTGTTTTGATACGGCGGAAAGTTATGGTAATGGAAGGTCTGAAATCATTGTGGGCCGGGCACTTGCCTCTGTGCGGTCCCAATGCGTCCTTGCAACAAAAATAGCCAAGACGCACCTGCATGCCGATGATATCGAACGGTCTGTAGAAGGAAGCCTGAGGCGCTTGCAAACGGATTACATAGATTTGTATTATGTGCATTGGCCTAATCCCGATATCCCTTTGTCGGAAACCATGACCAAGCTGGAAAAACTAAGGGAAAGCGGGGTGCTGCGGGCGATTGGCGTATCGAACTTTCATGCGGATCAACTGAAGGAAGCGCTGCAATACGCCCAAATTGATGCTTACCAGCCGGAATATAATTTGCTGTCCAGAGATATCGAACAGGATATTATACCGCTGTGCGCAGCGAATCAAATCAGTGTTTTCAGCTACAACTCGCTGGCGAAGGGCATTTTGACGGGGATTTTCCACTCGAATGGTGGGCTGAGGCAGCCGGAAGACTTTCGCAGCGCGAAAGCATTGTTCCAGCCGAGCAGCCTGGAGATGGAACGGCCGTTGATCGACTGTCTTATGCAGCTAGCCAAAAAGTATGATGCGACGCCGGCACAGATTGCCGTCCGTTGGCTGCTGGATCAGCCTGCCATGACATCCACGATCATCGGTACGCAGAATTCCAAGCACTTTGTTGATAATATCCGTGCCGCTGAACTTGCTTTGGATGCTGACGACATTTGTTCGCTTTCAACTGTCAGCGCTGACGTAATCAATGCGCTAAAAGCAAAGGAGTGAAGCAATGTGGTTTTTGCAATGAGCCAAGTCAGGCACATACTGTATGCAATAGCCAACCTGCTTGCAGCTGGTGAACAAAAATTTGGCGAACTGGATGCAAAGCAAGGCGATGGCGACCTGGGAACGACGATGGCATCCGGCGCAAATGCTGTTCGCAAGGTATTAGACGCGCAGTCTATAACGGATATCGGCGCTCTTTTACAAACTGTGGCTGCGGCTTTTAACCGCGCTGCGCCATCGACATTGGGTACTTTGTTCAGCGCTGGTGTGAGGGCAGTGGGTTCCGTGTGCAAAGGAAAAGAAGCGCTGACGGCAGACGAAGTTGCTGCTTTGCCAAGCGTGTTCTGCGAGGAAATACAGAAACGCGGAAAAGCAAAACTGGGGGATAAAACCGTTTTGGATGCGCTGATCCCGTATGTGCGGGCATTTGAGACTTCATATCAGTCTGAGCATGATTTACGGCTTGCTTCCCGTGTGGCTGAATCCGCAGCGGTTCAGGGCATGGAAACAACGAAGGGCATGGTGGCAAAAACCGGCAGAGCACGCTGGCTGGGCGAACGAAACAAAGAATACCCGGACGGCGGCGCGGTTTTATGGTGTGATATTGCACATTTGCTTGCTGACCAGTAATATAGATGCTGGATTTTATGCGGGGATGCTTGACGAATTTCGAAAGAACCGATACAATGACACCGAAAGGCATCGAAATAAACAATTGCACATCGTGACGGATTGAAAGCATGAGAACACGATGGAAAGGCCAGGGTTATGAACAGCATTTTTGGAAGAAGAAGCATCCGTTCATTCCTTAATCAAAAAATTCCTGATCAAACTTTGGAGCAAATTCTCAAGGCGGGCATGTATGCGCCAAGCGCTGGCAATGAACAGGCGTGGGAGTTTATTGTAATCAGAGATAAGACGATTCACCGGAAGATTTGCGATGTACACCCAAATGCCAAGGCGTTGCTGACCTGCGATACAGCCATTGTTGTGTGCGGAAATTTGAAGGAACAAAAGTATCCGGTGGATTATTGGGTGCTGGATTGCTCCCTGGCAGGGGGCAATATCATGCTGGAAGCGTACGAATTGGGCGTCGGCTCTGTCTGGCTGAGCGTCTACCCGAATAAATATCGGTCGGAGAACATCAAAAAAATACTGGCATTGCCCCCGGAAATCAGCCCGTTGTGCGTGATTGCCATGGGCTATGCGGCGGAAGCAAGTCCGGCTCCGGAAAATCGGTTTCGGGAATCAAAAATCCATCGCGAAACATGGTAACATGCCGCGTGATGATATTGCGGAATCTTTTTCCAAAGCAATCGATCCATCAGAAAAAACGCTCCATCGGTCAGACGATTCATTGCGGTCTGAACCGGTGAAGCGTTTTTATGTTTTATATCCTGATCTTACGATCTCTGGCAGTGACTGGCCAAATGTCTATGATGCGATGGTTCTGTACGGCAAGGATTTCCGGGTAGAGAAGTGTGGTGGGGCAGGTGTGCCAGGGAACGGCATAGAGCGTGGTCCCGATGGCAGGGCGGCGATGCGCTTCGCCAGACGGCAGGCGTAGCACCATGTGTTCTTCGTTGTGGATTAATGTTTCACAATCTTCATAGTCCAGGATGACAGACCGAGGAATAGGCGGATCAGACGCTATGGCTTTGCAGCCCAGGTCCAACGTGAATAAATCGTCCCCGGGGTGACTGATCACACGAGTCAGTACCAGACCTGCAATTTCAAATTGCAAATCACGATATGCTGCACGATAACCTGCATCCTGAATAACGCATGTACCGGGGGAGAGCAGCACACGTTCCGTTATATGGCAGGGAAAGGTAGGCGTGCCACCGGCCACGATCAGATCACATGGCAGACCTGACCTCGTTAATTGTGCTTGCAGAGCAAAGATGTGCTTACTTTCCTGTAATACAGCGGCGTGGCGCACGGCTTCTTCGGATTCATGGTGCTGTCCATCGTATACGTGAAAACCCTGCGGTGCAATACCGGGCAAGGAGCACAGCTTGGGATACAACTGCGCTGCCAGAGCGGGAGACACACCGGTGCGGTGCAAGCCGGTATCAATATCCAGCAGGAAAGAAACGCGACGGCCTTCCTGGATGGCAGCATCGGAAAGCAGCCGGACTTGACTTTCATCATCTCCGATGGCAAAAAACGTTGTGCCAGGATACGATTTGCAAAGAGTCAAAAACCGCTTTATAGAAACCCCTACCAATGGGTACGCCAGGATAACCTTTTCCGCTCCGCACTCGGCGGTCATTTCGGCCTCCGCAATTGTGGCGCATTTGAAAGCACGAATGCCCTTGTTCAGCAGCATCCGGACGACTGGTGCGGTCTTGTATGTTTTCACGTGAGGACACAGCCGTTCGGGTCCGCCTGCCATCCGGACCATCCGATCGATGTTTTCGGCGATGATATCGGGATAGTAGACCAGCGCTGGGGTGATCAGCTCATCTGCGTTTTCGATACGGTAACGATCATCCATGATAGGCTCCTCCTTTGAGACATGATCACAAAAAAGGTTTGCCATCCGTGGCAAACCTTTTGAATTTTTATTTTTCCGCAGGATGATGCGCGCTTTCTTCACCGCTTGCTTTGGCGCTGTTTTCTTGGCAGCGTCCGGACTCCAGATAGCTGTAAAAGGTATATTTGCTGATGCCCATCAGCTTGCAGATCCGCTCGCTGGAGTGGGTGATCAGGAATGCGCCTTTGCTGTCTAGAAAGGAAATAAACCGTACGCGCTCATCTTTGGTCATGTTAGAAGGCTCTTTGCCGATCATACCACAGGCCTGGGAAATCAAATAATCCAATAGGCTATTGATGTCATTGGCAAATACTTCTTCCTGATGCACGTCGTACTGGTTAAACTGCTTGAGGAAGCCTTCCAGCTGAACGGTCTTGGTAATATCATAATTGACGCAGATGGAGCCGATTACCTTTCCTTCGTCATCCTTAAGGTAGATGGATGAGGACTTAAGGATCTTTCCGTCTGCTGTAGTGGTTACATAATTGAAGCGATCTCCGTCCTCAACCGTACCCCGAAGCACTTCCAATCCAAGATTGCTCCCGCAGTCGCCGATGGTGCGATGGGTGATATGGCCGTTGCGGATGTCCACGATGGTATGCGCGTAGTCTTTTGTCAGATCATGCAGTACTACTTCGCAGTTGGAACCGAACTGATTGGCGATCAGGTTCATGACTTGACGGAGCAGATCTCCTTCTTCTTCTATACGATTCATTCGTCAGCACTTCCTGTTTCTTTTGCTGCTACAGGCAGACGCCCTCAGCATCCATTTCATTATAGGCCAAACAAAAATTCATGTCAAGAGTGGACAAGAGACTTTTTCTTTTCGGCCAAAATGACTTGAAATAGCGAATATATAAGGCTTCTGATATTTTTCTTGACAATCGAAGATGCACGGCGTTATACTGATCCAAACAAAAAGTTTGTTAGGCATAGTGATGCGAGCATAGAAGGTCGTGCGTCGAAAAAGGAGAATGGACGATGGAAATCTATCTGGACAAGACCAAATCGCCCCGGGAGCGGGCGATGGATTTATGCAGCAGGATGACAACGGCGGAAAAAATCGGGCAGACGCAGCAGCAGCTGTACGGTTTCCGTACGGTACAAAAACGTGACGGACAATTGATCATGGACGAGGATTTTTTACAGGAGACGATGCGGTTCGGCGGCTTGGGCTTTTTATACGGTCTGTTCCGGGCGGACCCTTGGTCCGGCAGGAATTTTGAAAACGGTCTGCGGGGCAGGGACGCAATTCGGGCTTACAATCTCGTGCAGCAATACACCCTGGAGCACTCCCGCTTTCATATTCCCTTGGCCGTGGCGGCAGAGTATTCTCATGGGCATCAGGCACTGGATGGATACATGCTGCCGGTCAACCTGGCGGTTGGGTGTACATTTGATCCTGGATTGCTGGAAAAGGCTGCGGCAGTGTGCGCTGCGCAAGAAAGGACATTAGGCATCCGGCTGAGCTATGCTTCGGTGCTGGATGTGCTGCGAGATCCACGCTGGGGCAGGAGTGAGGAATGCTATGGGGAGGACCCATATCTTTCTTCTCGGATGGCTGAGGCCCTGATTCACGGGATGGGAAAGGCAGGCGTTTCGGTGGTTGCCAAGCATCTGTGCGCTCAAGGGGAAACCACCGGGGGAAAAAACGCCAGCCCGGCCCGGATCGGCGAAAGAGAACTGCGGGAAATCCATTTGCCGCCTGTGGAAGCTGCAGCAAAAGCTGGGGCAGTGTCTTTTATGGCTGCCTACAATGAAATTGACGGTGTTCCCTGCCATGCCAATCCCTGGCTGCTACGGCATGTTCTGCGGGAAGAATATGGCTTTACGGGCTTTGTGATGGCGGACGGCTGCGCTATCGACAGGCTGGATGGCATGACGGGGGATAACGTTTCCTCTGGGGCGCTGGCGATGCGATCTGGGGTAGATGTAGGCTTATGGGATTGCGCTTTTACCCAGTTGGACAAGGCTGTGGCCAGAGGAGAAGTGTCCCTGGAACGCTTGGATGATGCTGTGGTGCGGATTTTGACCTTCAAGTTTGCATCTGGTCTGTTTGACGATCCGCTGCTGCCGGTGGATGCAATGACAGGCACTATCTCAGAGGAGCAAGCGCCGGAAAGTCTGCGTCTCGCGGAGGAAAGCATCGTTTTGCTGAAAAATGATCGAGCGCTCCTGCCACTGGATGCGCAAAAGAAAGGCGCATTGGCTTTGATCGGTCCGCGAGCCCATGATTTGTACGGGCAAATGGGCGACTACACGCCGCCAATGCAGCCAGAGAATGGCTGCACCTTGCTGGAAGGAATTGAAAAGATCTTTTCGGCATGGAATGTGCAAACGGATGATGGCAGCGATCCGGTCCGGGCTGCAGCTTTGGCGGCAAAAGCAGATGTGACGGTGCTGGCATTAGGCGGTTCCTCCAGCAGGTTTACGCAGGTGACGTTTGATCAGAACGGAGAAGCCGTCGAGCGTTTTGCAGATATGGATTGCGGGGAAGGCGTCGATTGCGGCAATCTGCGTTTGCCCGGCCATCAGGACATCCTGTTCCGGACGGTTCGTGGGCAGGCCCAACGCCTTGTTACTGTGATCATCGGTGGACGGCCTTATGCTATTCCGGAGATTGCTGAAGAGACGGACGCACTTCTGCTGAGCTTTTATCCGGGCCCCTGGGGCGGCTATGCGCTGGCAAAAATACTTGCAGGTCAGTGCCCGCCATCTGGCAGGCTTGCTGCCTCCCTGCCTTACAATGCAGGGGAATTGCCGGTGTATTACAACAAAAAGCGCACCGATCGGGTCCGGCGGTATGTAGAAGCAAAAGATCATCGGGAAGCTTTGTATGCGTTTGGCGAAGGAATGGGTTATGCTGAGGCGGATTATGGCAAATTCCATCTGGAAAACCTGATGACATCATGCCCCAGACCGGATGATCAGATTGCGGCCCGGATCCATTTTTCCATGTGCAACCCAGCGTCTGTTCCGGTGGCTGCAGTGCCCATGTTATTTATAACGGATCTGGAAGCGGACGTGACCAGACGTGGGTTGGAATTAAAGGGCTTTACCAGGTACTTGCTGGCGGCAGGGGAATCTTGTCAGGGAGTGCTGAACCTGACCGGGGAAGACCTGGCGGTGTGGAACGCAGAGATGCGTAAGGAAGTGCAGCCGGGTCATGTGCACGTGACGCTGAAAGACGGATTCCGTATCTTGTGGGAGGCGGAATTGACAATTCCATTAAAAACAAATTAATTTTTAGGTTATTCTAAAATTATTTTAGATTTTGTATTGACAATGGAAAAATATTGTGATATACCAACCATAGAAGAACCCATCAACGAAGCTGTTCAGAAAAAACTGCAAACTTTTTATAAGGTGTGCTGACATTCTGGGCAGTATGGCAAAGCAAAAAGGAGGAAAGCGAAAATGAAGAAACTGGTATCTCTGCTTCTGGCTCTTACGTTCGTACTGTCTCTGACAACGGGTGCATTGGCTGCTGATACCCGGGAACACATCACCTTCTGGTATGCTCATACCGGTGATGAAGCCAAGGTGTTCGAGGATGCCATCGCTACGTACAATGCGTCCCAGGACAAAGTATTCGTGGAAGGTGTGTCCACCACTGATACTCAGAAGTTGATCGTGGCCATGAGCGGCGACAGCGCTCCCGACGTCATCTCTGCTTCCAACCAGCAGATGATCCAGTATGTTGCCAACGGCTTGCTGGATGTCGCCCAGGATTATGCTGAAAAGGACGGCTTTGCACTGGACATTTTCTCTGAAAAGTCCGTGGAAGCCAGCAGTGTAGATGGCCGCTTGGTGGGTCTGCCTATTGAAGCGTATTCAATCCAGATGTTCTATAATAAGGACCTGCTGGAAGCTGCCGGTTACACCGAACCGCCCAAGACTGTGGAAGAGATGTACAAGATGGCCGTTGCCGTGACCAAACTGGATGCTGAAGGCAAGATTGACGTACTGGGTTATCCGCTTTTCCCTTATGCTTCTGCCCGTCAGGAGTTAATCTATGCCTTCGGCGGCCGCTGGTGGGATGAAAACTCCAATCTGACGCCCCAGAACGAAGGCGTGCTGGCCAGCTTGAATATGAACGTCAAGTATCGTCAGCTTTATGGGATGGAAGCCGTAGACGCTTTCGTATCCACTGCAAACACCAACCGTTATACTGAGCAGGATATGTTCTTCGCCGGTAAGCAGCTGTTCCGTCTGGACGGTTCCTGGCTGCCCACCATGATGCAGAACTACGGCTCCACCGTCAACTACGGTATTACCTTTGTTCCTGGCACCGAAGCCAATCCCGATCTGCGCGGCTCCAGCCGGTATGAAACTACTTGCATCTGCATGCCCTCCATGGGTCAGCACAAGGATGCTTCTTGGGATTTCACCAAGTGGATGGCTACCGAAGGCGCCCGCATTGAAAACTTGGGAACCGGCAACTTGCCTGCGCTTAAGGCTCTGTATGAAGATGAAGAAATACTGGCTAAGCCCGGCTTCGCCGAATTCATTGAAGCCCTGAAGCTGGAAAAAGGCGTGCAATATCCTGTGATGAATGACTTCAACGAATATGTTTCTTTGATCAATACGGCGCTGGACGAAGTATATGCTGGTGTGAAAACGCCCGAACAGGCGATGGCGGACTTGGCGGACCAGTGCTCTGGCCTGAACTAAGCAACGAATGACAATGACAGCCAAGCTCCGGGTTTTCCGGAGCTTGGCTTTTCCAAAAAGGAATTATGAAAGTGGGGAAAGGTGATGACCATGCGGCGCAAGCACTCCTCCATGACCTTACTTGAAAAGCGAAGCTTCAGAAACGGATTGCTGTTTGCCTTGCCGTGGATCATTGGCTTTCTGGCCTTCAGTGTGTATCCGCTCTGCATGTCGTTGTATTACGGTTTCACTCAGTTCAATGCGGTTACCACACCCAAATGGGTGGGATTGCAGAACTTTCAATGGTTGCTCAAAGACGCCACGGTGAAAAAATCCCTGATGAACACGTTATTCATGGCTTTTGTGTCCATGCCTGTCAATCTGTTTGTAGCGCTGATGCTGGCTAGTATCGTGGTGAAGGATTTTCGGGGCCGCACGCTGGCACGGACCTTCTTCTTTCTGCCTTCCATTATTCCCATGGTGGCAGCCACCATGGTATGGATCTGGATGTTTGATCCTACGTACGGCTATATCAATAATGTGCTGAGCGCAATTGGCATCCGTGGCCCCAACTGGCTGATTGACGCACGGTATACCAAGTGGGCTTTGGTGCTCATGGGCAGCTGGACTACCGGCACCACCATGCTGGTGTGCATGGCAGCCCTGCAGGAGGTGCCCGTCAGCTACTATGAATCGGCAGAAATAGACGGAGCCAACGGGGTACAAAAGTTCTTCCGCATTACCATTCCCTGTATGGCACATGTATTGGTATATCAGGCGATTCTCAGCTTTATCAATTCCTTCCAGTATTTCCAACAGGTGTACATCATTGTCACCGCCAATAGCGGTACCAAGATGGGGGCATCCCTGGGCGGACCTCAAAATTCCATTATGATGTATCCCTTGTATATTTTTCATAACGCCTTCACCTATCTGAAAATGGGCAGGGCGGCGGCCATGGCTTGGGTGCTGTTCGTGATCGTGGCGATATTGACTGTGATCCTCACACGCATCAGCCGTCGGGTCAATGAAAACGCGGGGGTGGAATGAGCATGAAAACCAAGCACGAATGGACAGGATACCGGGTGGGCCAGACGGTCAAACGCACGCTTTTTTATCTGTTAGTGGTACTGCTGTCCATCGTTTTCCTGTCGCCTTTTCTGGTGATGATCACCACATCCTTTAAGACGAACAGTGACGCATTTACGCTTCCTGTGAAATTGTTGCCCAGGCAATGGGTGTTTGAAAACTATCCCAAGGCATTTGAAACCATTCCATATTTTCGTTATATGGGCAATACGGCGTTCATTACCTTTTTCAGCGTTTTGGGTCAACTGCTGGTGACTCCTATGGTAGCCTATTCGCTGTCCAAGATCCGTTGGAAGGGTAGCAAGATCATTTCTGGCTTGATCATGGCTACCATGATGATTCCCATCAGCGTTACTATGATTCCGCTGTACCGGATCTATTCCAAGCTGCATTTGGTGAATACGTACATTCCGCTGATCCTTCCTGCTTTTTTCGGAAGGGCGTTTTACATCATCATATACCGCCAGTTCTTTGCGGGCGTACCCAATAGCTTGATGGAAGCTGCCTGGATTGATGGGGCCAATGAGGCCCAGCGGTACATCCATATTGCCCTTCCTATCAGCAAACCGGCACTGACTACGATCGGCATCTATGCTTTCCTGGATTCTTGGAGTGATTATCTGATGCCCTTGATCTACATCACCAAAAGCGACCGAAATACCCTGTCTCTGGGACTTCAGCAATATATCAGCGAGCACACGGTGGATTGGTCCCGGCTGATGGCGGCGGCTACGATCTTTGTGTTGCCCGTGATAGTTGTGTTTGTGATTTTCCAAAAGAATTTTGTGCAAGGCATTGCAACCAGCGGCCTGAAAGCATAAGCATGGAGGCGGCAGATGAAGCTGATACATCAATCCCTGAATGGCGAATGGCGCTGGTGGGCTGCAGACGAAGAAACAGAGCATACGGGTCATGTGCCGGGCAGCGTCATAAAGGATATGCTGGAAGAGGGAATGATCGAAGATCCATTCTGGCGTGAAAATGAATACCAGACAAGGGACCTTTTCTGGCGGGATTATATCTACAGCCGGTCTTTTCGGGTGGAAGAAGCATTGCTTTCCTGTGACGAGGTGGAATTGGTGCTGGAAGGGCTGGATACGCTGGCACATATCACCTTGAATGATCAGCTGGTGGCGGATACGGATAATATGCACCGCACCTGGGTGCTGCCTGTGAAACAGTGGCTGCACAGGGGAGACAACCGGATCGAGATCCGGTTTGATTCGCCGCTGCGTTTTATTTACGAAGAAGATTTACATAACGATATTTTCTATCATTCCACCGGCTCTCTGCCAGGGACGGCAGCTTTGCGTAAAGCTCATTGCATGTTTGGCTGGGATTGGGGCCCTCAACTGCCTGATGCAGGCATTTTCCGCCCGGTGTACCTGCGCGGCGTTACCGGTGCACGATTGGAGGATGTTCGGATTCACCAGACCCATGAAGATGGTCAGGTCACCGTGAGCGTCATGGGCCAACTACACTGGACAGCATCTGGCAAAAATGCCGACGTGACAGTTTTCCTGATCGATCCTGACGGGCATGAGCAGGCGGTATCTGTTTCTGCTGAACGGGACGCGGAGGAAGAAATATGGTCCTGCTTCACAGTGGAGCGGCCCAGGCTGTGGTGGCCAAATGGCTGGGGTGATCAACCCCTTTACACAGTTCGGGTGGAATTGCGGCTGGCAGAAGAAGTGATTGACAGCCGGTCGTACCGAATTGGCCTTCGCACGATCAAGCTGTGTACAGAAGAGGATGAATTTGGCAGTATGTTTGCCTTTGAAATCAATGGGCAAAGTATCTTCGCTATGGGAGCCAATTTCATCCCTCAGGACAGCTTGGTTTCTCGGGTAACACCGGAGCGGTCGGAAGCACTGATCCGGGACTGTGCCAAAGCAAACTTTAATATGATCCGCATTTGGGGCGGCGGGTATTATCAGGACGACGCTTTTTATGATGCCTGCGATCGGTATGGAATCCTGCTATGGCATGATTTGATGTTTAGCTGCAATGTGTACCGTCTGGATGAAGAAGGAAAATTCGAGCGTAGCATTGTGGCGGAAACGAGAGACAACGTACGCCGGATCCGGCATCACGCCAGCTTGGCTCTTTGGTGCGGGAATAACGAGATGGAATCCGGCTGGGCGGGCTGGAAGCGACTGGAAGGGCATCATCCTCGTTATCCACGGGATTATCTGATCATATTCGAGCGGATCCTGAGCCGTGTTGTTGCGCAATGCGATGGAGACACTCCCTGGTGGCCATCATCCCCTTCCTCCGGCGGCAGCTTTTATCTTACTTCCTCTCCAAACCATGGAGATCAGCATTATTGGGATGTGTGGCACAGCGGAAAACCCTTTACTGCATACCGAGAAGAACATTTTCGCTTTTGCTCCGAATATGGCTTCCAATCCTTTCCGGATATGAAAACCATCCGCACCTTTACCCTTCCGGAAGATCGAAATATCTTCAGCCGTGTGATGGAAAGCCACCAGAAAAATGGCACGGCGAACAGCAAAATCTTTACTTATGTTGCAGATTATTTCCGCTATCCTAAGAACCTGGATAGTATCGCGTATATTTCCCAACTGCTTCAGCTGAAAGCCATTCAGTATGGCGTAGAATACTGGCGGCAGAACCGGGGCAGGTGTATGGGCAGCTTGTACTGGCAACTCAATGACTGCTGGCCGGTGGCGTCCTGGGCCTCCATTGATTCCTTTGGCCGGTGGAAAGCACTGCATTATGGAGCTTGCAGGTTTTATGCTCCGCGGATGGCATCCTGCTTTGAGAAGGAAGAACTGAGCACCGATTTGACCTGGTATCTCCACAATGACAGCCGGACGGCGTATGCGGGACGCTTGGATGTTTATTTGCGCAACGACCGGTTCAAGATCCTTTCTCATCTGGAAACGGAAGCGGAGGTCGCGCCGCTGACGGTGCATCCTGTGCTGCATGTGGATTTTGGGAATTTGCTGACGAGCCAGGATGTCCGCAGCCATACCTATGCGGAATATGTGCTGACAGTGGATGGAAAGGTGATCAGCCGAGGAACGACATTGTTTGTTAAGCCCAAGCATTTTGAATTGCCCCTTGTTCACTATCGAACGGAAGTAGAAAAACAGGGCAATCAATTTGTGATTCATGTATCGGCAGACAGATTCAGCTATTATACGGCATTGCAATTTGACGCCTGGGATCCTGTTTTCAGCGACAATTACTTTGATATCACGTCTCCTGAGGGCGTGACGGTGACGGTGGATGCATCGGAGCTGCCCAATGGGATCACTGCGGATGCGGTGCGGGATGCACTGCGTATCCGCAGCGTACGGGACAGTTACTTGATTTGTGAAGAATAACAGGAGAGGCAGCATGAAACGATTGATTTGTGGTGGCATCGTCTATGACGGAACAGGCAATCCGCCCCATGTGGCGGATGTGATGATCCGTGACGGCGTCATCGCGGCATTGGGACCGGATCTGCCCCGGGAGGATGCGGAGATCATCGATGCAAAAGGGATGGCGGTTACGCCCGGTTTCATTGATATGCACCGCCATGCAGATATCGCGCCGATGCTGAATACCCAATTCGGCGCATTGGAATTGACACAGGGGATCACGGCCACCGTCACGGGAAATTGCGGTATTGCCTGTGTGCCAGTCAGAGAACCTTGGGTAGAGGAATATCGGGATTTCGTATCACCGATCATAGGCCCTGCTCCGCGGGAGGCCCTGTTTCCGAACTATTTCGCTTATCGAGCCATGCTGGAAAAAGCGAAGCTGCCCATTCACATGGGCTTTCTGGCCGGGACCGGTGCGGTGAAGGTGGCGGTGAAAGGATTTTCATCCACCCCATATACCCCCGACGAGATGCGTGCAGCCCAGGATTTCGTACGTGAGGCCATGGATGCAGGGGCGTTTGGCGTGTCTTTGGGCTTTATGTATCAGCCGGAATGCTATACGAAGCCGGAAGAACAGGTCAGCGTGATCCAACCTGCTGCAGAGGCAGGCGGCTTGTTGACCACCCATATCCGGGGCGAGGGCAATACGCTTGTTGCCAGCGTGGATGAAGTGATCAATATTGCTAAGCGAGCCGGAATTCGCCTGCACATCAGCCATTTGAAGGCAACCGGCATCAAAAACTGGAAAAGAACCATCTTTGAAGCGATGGATCACATTGAGCGCGCGCGAAATGCAGGGCAGCAAGTTACAGCGGACTTTTATCCCTACGCCGGAGGTTCTACCACCATTTTTTCCCTGATTCCTCCAGGCGTGCTCAGGGAGGACAACAGCAGAACGATCGCCTATCTCTCCTCGGCGGCTGGAAAAGCGCATCTGCGCAGGGAAATTGAACGGGAAGACCCTGCTTGGGATAACATGGCGCTGTCCATTGGCTGGGACAGGATTGTTATTGCAGGAACGGAACTGCCGGAGCATGCTTCGTTCAGCGGCCGGACAGTGCAGGCGCTGACCGAGAAAAATGGATACGATCATCCAAGTGATTTTCTGGCGGATTTGTTGGTATCAGAGGCTGGGAAGGTAGGCATCATCGTGCTGAGCATGGATCCGGAGGATGTGGATGCCGTAGCCCGGAAGCCCTATACTGCCGTGATTTCTGATGCACTCTATGGCGTCAGCGACCATCCCCACCCTCGACTTTATGGAACGTTCCCTCATTTTCTGCGGAGCTTTGCTCGGGAACGGCATGTATTGTCCATAGAGGAAGCTATTCGAAAAATGACCAGCCTCCCCGCATCTGTGCTGGGACTTGACAAGATGGGCATGATCATCCCCGGGAATCGTGCGGACATGAATATATTTGATATGGAAGAGCTTACGGACCGTGCCACTTATGAGGACAGCCGACGCTTATGCACTGGCATGGCGCGCGTGCTGATAGGTGGACAGGACGCCTTGCTTGCGGGACAAATGACCGGGACCCAAACGGGCCAGGTCTTGCGGATGAAATCATCATACTGAATGCCTTCAAGGCGTACGGACAAAGAAGAGGAGGATCACCATGAACGTGTACGAAAAGCTAAAGGAATTGGACCTGAAATTGCCCAAGGCTCCGGAAAAGGGCGGCGTGTATTCTCCGGCCAAGCGGTTTGGAGGCAACTTGATTTACATTTCCGGGTGCGGCCCAGTGATTGATCTGCCGGTTACTGGTAAGCTGGGGATAGACATGACCATTGAGGAAGGTCAAAAGCACGCCTGCAACAGCGTGCTGAATGTGCTGGCTGTGCTGGAAAGGGAAGTGGGGGATCTGAATAAGGTGAAAGGCTGCGTCAAACTGCTGGTTTTTGTGGCGGGCAGCGATACGTTTTACAGTCAGCCCCAGGTAGCCAATGGGGCAAGCGCCCTGCTGGCGAAACTGTTTGGCGATGTGCCTACTCGTTCCGCTATTGGCGTCAATGCTCTGCCAGGCAATATCCCTGTGGAAATCGAAGGCATTTTCGAAATCGAAGATTAATTACCCGAAGGAGGTCAGCAATCATGGATCAGGCATTTCAAAAGCAATTGGAGGATTCCTGGTATATTCATCGGCCGCTGCCGTTGGATGAAAGCCGCAGCATGGAAACGGAAAATCTGAAAAAACAGGTGCTGTCGGAAATCTGCCTTTGGGATGGACAAGACCTGAATGATTGGATCTTCGACGGGGAAGGCACGGCACGCGTGGAAAACGGCACCTTGATCATGCAGACCGGTTCTCGGGCTGATCAGTGGCCTGAGGAGGAAGTTCGCTCTGTGGATGCGAAAAACGGGGCGTATGCCACCTTTGGCTCTTACATCGCCCGCTTGAATGTGAAAGCGCTTCATCCCCAGGGAAATCGGATCTTCTTCCGGATTAAGCCGGTGTGTGACGGGCTGCACAGTCCCATCGTTCGGGTGGGCTTTGTCAATAATGGCACCATTCGTATTCCGGACGCCTATTCCCGTGAAGGCTTCAATGCTATCAATTTGAAAAACAATCAGTGGAATACCTGCACATGGGAAATTGATTCCATCGCCCATGACAAAATTGAGGAGATCTCCTTCAACATTCATCGTTATGGCAAAGAACTGAGCAGCGGAGATGTGCTGCATTTTGAACTGAAAGATATTTGCTTGCAGCAGGTGGATGACCTGAATGTAGTGCACGGTTGGCAATGCAAGCGGGAAACGGCGGTGTTCAGCACAACGGGATACTGGCCCAAGGGGAAAAAGACCGCCATCGCCTGCACAGCGTGCGGCACCTTTGCAATTGTTGATGCGGAGACAAGAAAAACCGTCTTCTCTGGGGCGATTGAAACTGTGGAAAACAGGCATGGACGGTTCCAAGTGCTGGACTTCTCTGATCTCACGGCGGAGGGATCGTACCGTATCCGGTTTAGCAACTACGAAAGCGCGCCGTTCGCAATTGCTGAGGACATAGCGGACAGTACGGTGTGGAAACTGATCAACTTCCTCTTTTCGGAGCGTTGCGGCTTCCCGGTGCCCGGCAAGCACGGCACTTGCCATGGGGATCAGGTGGCGCGGTGGAACGGCATTCTGAAGGTATTTCAGGGCGGCTGGCATGACGCGGCAGATGTGTCCCAGCAATCCACCCAGAGCGCCGAAGTTGTACACGCACTGCTGGAAACAGCGGAAGCGGTACAGCTGCGGGAACCAAGGCTGTTTGGCCGCCTGACGGAAGAGGCCGGATGGGGGCTTGATTTTGTACTGCGCGCTGCTATGGGGAATGGCTTCCGTATGACCCATGCCGGCATCCGACGCTGGACGGATGGATTGATCGGCAATATGGATGACTGTGACGTGGTGGTTCACAACAGTTCCTTTGACAACTTCCTGGTCAGCGGCGCGGAGTCGTACGCCGCCTGGATGTTCAAAGATCAGGATGCAGAGCTGGCGTTCAAATGCGTGGAAGCGGCGGAGAAGGATTATGGTTTTGCGGTCAAGCGTTTTGATGTGATTGGTGTAGAAATCCCCTTGATGCACGAGCATACGGCCAATGCCAGCACATCTCAGTACCTTGCGGCAGCTGTTTGGGCGGCAGCGCAGCTGTACAGGGTAACGGGCAAAAGCCAGTATGCTGTGGATACTGTGGCCTATGCGGATCGTCTGCTTGCTTGTCAGGACAGGGGAGAAACGGGCTGCGGCATCGATGGTTTTTTCTATCGGGACGCCACCAAGCGCAGCATTGTGCACTTCAATCATCAGAGCCGGGAACACATTTTCGTGCAGGCACTGTGCGCCGCATGCCGCGCGCTGCCGGATGCGGAGGAAAAACCCCGTTGGGAGGAAGCTATGCGCCGCTATGGAACCTATCTGAAAGCGTTGCGGCAATATACTGCTCCTTATGGCATGCTGCCTGCCGGGGTATACCATGAATCGGAAATCGAGGATGAACGAACTTTCCGCGTGATGCATCCCACAGTAAACTTCGAACGGGAAAAGGAAAACTATCGGGAGCAGCTGGATAACGGCGTGTCTCTTGGCAATGGGTACTTTATCCGCTGCTTCCCCGTTTGGTTCTCTTTCCGGGGAAATTCTGCAGTACATATGGCCATGGGAAAAGCGGCGTCTTTGCTTGGCCGGTACTTTGGCGATGGGGAACTGCTGGACATCGCAAGGGAGCAACTGTATTGGACGTTAGGTAAGAATCCATTTGGAGAATCGCTGATTTATGGGGAAGGCAGCCGCTATGGTCAGCAATATACGGCTTTGCTTGGCGAAACAGTGGGCGAGATTCCGGTGGGTGTGCAGACCCGGCGCAATGAGGATTTGCCGTATTGGCCTCCTGCCAACATCGCCACTTATCGGGAAGTATGGACCACGCCTGTACGCTGCTGGCTGTGGATCGCGGCGGATTTGATGCGGGAGGAGAAGCGTTTATGATCACTTATGACATGCGGTATTATATCAACCGGCAGCCGGACGCAATGAGGGAAGCCATCGAAACACGGGCTGCAGCCTGTGCGCCATTTGTGGCTTTGTGGAACAGCGTGGGAGCAGACAGGCTGTATCTGGTGGGCAGCGGTACATCCGGCAATGCGGCCCGGGCTGCTGCGCCGTACCTGCAAAAGGTGCTCAAGGCGGAAGTGACGGCAGTATCGCCTACCTCCCTGCCGGCGCTTGTGACAGGCAGGCACCTCTTTCTCTTTATTTCCCAGAGTGGACAGTCCACCAATACTGTGGCGGCCATCGAAAAGATGGCAGCTTACCCCCATCTGGCGCTAACCGGAGAAGCTTTGTGCCGGATCAACAGCCTGTGCCCTCACGTGGTGCTTACCTGCGGGCATGAGGAAGCCGGGCCTAAAACCATGGGCTATACTGCCACCATTCTGACGCTGTATCTGATGGCGCTGGAAGCATCGAGGACTGGGAAGACCATGGCGCAGACTGACTATGACGCTGCCATTGAAAAACTGCAGCAGATGGCTGAGCGGATGCGGGAAAATATCGCTTTGTGCTGGGATTGGGTGGCGGCTCAAGAAAAACAGCTGCTTCTTGCGCGGCATTGGGCGGTGGCAGGCGCAGGCGTCAGTCAGTTCGTGGCGGGAGAAGCGGCGTTGAAACTGATGGAAACGCTGCTGCGGCCTGCGGCGGGATTTGAGTACGAGGAATACCTTCACGGTCCCACCATGATGCTGAGCGACGACATGGGCGGCATGTATCTGCTGCCTCCGTCCGAATCGGCGGATCGTGTGCGGATGGAAGCGCTAGCGGATATCCATGAAAAGATGGGCGCTCCTGTGATCACAGTCGGTGCCGGGGAAAAGGCAGTACGGGAGGACAATCAGTTGATCTTTGCTGCAGCGGAGGATCCCTTTCTTGCGCCGTTTTGGCAGATCCTTCCCAGCCAGGCAATGGGCGCGGTACTGCCGGAAACGCTGGGCACCGCGGGCCGGGGCAAGGCAGTCTTCCATCAGATTGACGAGGCGGTGGGCGTGAAATGCAAGGAGAGACAATAATACCCTATGTGCTGGGCATTGACAGCGGCGGCACCAAATATCTGGTACGTGCAGCGGCACTGGACGGGACTGTGCTGGCGGAATACAAAGGCCCAAGCTGCAGCCATTACCGTTTTCCTTATTCGGAGGCTGCTCGGCGGATCGAAGCAAACCTGACTGCGTGCCTATCTCTCTTCGGCGGGAAGAAAGAGGATTGCCGGGCCATCGTTTGTGGGACCACTGGTTACGACAGCCCAGAGGACGGTGCAAATCTCCAGCGGCTTTATACTGATTGCAAGGGATTTGATTGCCCCATCCTCTGTATGAACGACGTGGAGCTGGCTTTCCGCATCGCTTGCGGACAGATGGGCGTGATCATTCTGGCGGGCACAGGCTCTATTTGCTATGGCAAAAACATTGCGGGGGACAGCCTGCGGGTCGGCGGCTGGCCCTGTACGATTTTCGGAGACGAGGGATCGGGCAGATATGTGGATGCGCTGGCCTTGCGTCATTACAGCAGGTGGATGGACGGATGCCGTCCTGATTCGATTTTCATTGAGCGTATTCGGGAAAAAACCGGTATTATCACCCGAAAGAAATTGATGGATTACGCTGTACAAATGGCTTCCATGGAGCATGATGCACCGGGACTTGGCGCTATCGTCAACGAAGCGGTGGAGGCGGGTGATCCATACGCCAGGGACATTCTGATGGATGCTGCGAAGTGCCTTTTTGAACTGACACGGGAAACCATACAGAAGCTGGGCATGGATCAAGCGGAGGACCTGCCTGTGGGTGTTTGGGGAAGCGTGCTGATGTGCTCCCGGATCGTCCGGGAAACACTGTTTCGCTTGTTGAAAACAGCCTACCCCGCTGTGCGCCCTTGTATCCCTGAAAAGAATGCAGCCCAAGGAGCTGTGGAAATTGCCTTGGAATTAGTTCAAAAAGAAATGAAATAATTCCTTTTTGCCCAATCAAGTTTGATGAGTTTTCATCAAATCCAGTATTAGAATTGTGGACTGGACCCAAAAGCATCATCCGAGAAAGAGATATTGAATTATTTTTGAATCAAAATGGTATCATTGCCACAAGGTCTTTCCATTCACGTATTACGTACTGTTGAAATATTATGAATATATTTCTGAAACCATTTCGGATTATCTGCACAATAATATAAAAATGGAGACAATATATGAACCCATAATATAATCAATTATTCAAGCCCCAATATGCCAATCAAGCCTATCTCTAGCAGTTTCAATGGCAGCAGCACGATGCCGAGCAGTGCCAGGAAATCATGAACGCCGTGAAAGCGATTCATGATTATTTGACGCTGCCCGCAAAATCGCCCTGGAATACCAGCAAATGGCCTTTGATGCCTGCATCGCTGCCGTCGTGGCGGAAATACGCAAAGGATAATGAGAGGCTGAGGAGACTATTCTTAGAATTAAAACGGCTGTGAACGTGAAAAAACAGCGTTTGCAGCCGTTTTAATCATGACTTTCTCCATGACAATAAAATGCACCGACGATTTGAGCCGGTGCACTTGCATAATCCACCAGTATGATCATATGGCCTGATAATCGAACATCCCCATCA
>CACZSJ010000226.1 GCA_902783825.1 Oscillospiraceae bacterium
CAACTCGCGTAGATATAGGGGTACTCCTCGGACCAGTCCTTCGCCAGCATCACCGTAATGCCGGAGTTGGTCTGCACCTTGTCGGCGACGGTCTCGCAGTAGATGAAGGTGCCGCCGAACACGGCAGGCTGGATGCCGCCGGATTTCAGCGCGTCGATGATAGCGTTCTTGATGCCGGTGGAGCTGATGGTCGCACCGGATACCGCGTCGACCTTCAGGCTCTGCGCCTGGAAGATGCGGGCGGGCAGCTGCTTGACGGCCTCGGTGCCGATGCCGTCGGTCTCCTTGTGGTCGCCGATCTTGATCTGATAGATCTTTTCCCCGTCGGTCACGACGGTCACGGCGATGTCGCCGTTACGTCCGGGCGCAGTGCCGAGCAGGGTGAGCGCGCCTTCGGGGACCTCGCTGTCCTTGACACCGGCGCGTGCGGGGATCTGCGCAAGAATGATGTTGACCAGCGCGACGACGACAAGGAAGACGCCGCAGAGGACGCCGGCCAGATCGGCTCTGGCCTCTCGCCGCACTTTCTTTTCGGTGCTTTTCAGCTCGCTGGAGAACTGGCTCCAAGTTTTCATGACGTCCCTCCGGGTGACCGTTCCGTATTATTTCAGACTTTTCTATGTTTATAATACTAATTATTCCCGATCTTGTCAAGTAAGCTCCGATCTGTCCGCCGAGGACGACAGATCCCGTTACATATGCCTGTTCTGCTCCCGGAAGGCGGCGGGCAGCAGGCCGGCGATCTCCTTGAAGGTCTCGGCAAAGAAGCTGCGGGAGCCGAAATTGAGCCGGTCGCAGATGTCCTGAATACTCAGATCCGTGGAGATCAGCAGCGTCTTGGCCCGCTCCACCTTGACCGTTTTGATGTAATCATTGATACTGGTGCCGGTCTCGGCCTTGAATTTGCAGGAGAGATAATAGTCCACATAGCCGACGCGTTTGGCGATCTCCGACAGTGGCAGCTTTTCCTCCGCATGCAGCTCGATATAATCGCAGCAGCTCTGGATCGGCTTGGAGAGATCCGGATTGCTGCGGCCCTTGTGGACGAGCCGGATGAAATCCTCGTACATCGTGTGACCGATGAACGTGGTGTCGAAAACGCTGCTGGGCGTTTTCTCCATTGTGTTTCAGGATGTGACGCTGTTCAATAACAGCATCCTGGAGAACATCCGCGTCGGGAAAAAGGACGCCACAGACGAGGAAGTCCTGGCGGCGGCAAGGCTTGCCAACTGCGATGAATTCGCGCTGAAGCTGCCGCAGGGCTATGCTTCGGTGATCGGGGAAAACGGCAGCGAGCTCTCCGGCGGCGAGCGCCAGCGCATCTCCATCGCCCGTGCGCTGCTCAAGGACGCGCCCATCATCCTGCTGGACGAGGCAACGGCCTCCCTCGACGTAGAGAACGAGACGAAGGTGCAGGGCGCCCTGTCCCACCTGCTGCAGGGCAAGACCGTGCTGGTCATCGCCCACCGCATGCGCACTGTGGAGGCCGCCGACAAAAGTGTCGTTCTCTCAGACGGCAAGGTCGCCGAAGCGGGCAGACCTGCCGAGCTGCTTGTAAACGAGAACGGCGTCTTCCGCCGCATGACGGAGCTGCAAACAGCCAGCGCCGGATGGAGTATTTGAATCGTCTGTGATCGAAACACCAGAACAGAACATGAAAAAGAGCTGAGACTCATAGTGAATCTCAGCTCTTTTGCCGTAATCTCCGGTTATATCCTGCCTCTTTTGATATAGCGGATATCTCAGTCAGATTGTAGTGGAAGCGGTTTTGCACCATGGCGTAGAATTCATGGGTGATCGCTGCATTTTTGTCGTAGTCGATGCTGCATTCGGCGAAGATATCCGTCACCTGCTGCCAGATGCGCCGCTCGCTGGCGCGGATCGAGCGCACCCGCTCCAGCAGCTCACGGAAGTAGTCTTTGCCGAAGGCGGCGTTGCCCTGCTTGAGGCGGTCATCGTCCAGGGCAAAGCCCTTGAGCATGTATTCCTTTAGGACACAGGTTGCCCAGATACGAAACTGGGTGGCCCGGCGGGAATTGACGCGGTAGCCAACTGAAATGATCGCGTCGAGGTTATAAAACTGGGTCAGATAGTTTTTCCCATCCGCGGCAGTTGCCGAGATTTTCTCGGTAACTGCTTCTTTCCGGAGTTCGCCATCAGCGAATATATTCTTTAGGTGCAGGGAAACATTGTCCGAACTGCATCCGAACAGCTCGGCCATAGCCTTCTGTGTCAGCCAGATCGTTTCATCCTGAATCAAGGCATTGATGGATACATCATCCTGCTCGGCCTTATATACGAGAAACTGAAATTCCTTTCCGTCCATTGCCATCCGCCTTTCGCTTTCTCTTCGGCATTTTAACACGAGGATAAAAAGAAGGCCTGACGAAATGATTTCGTCAGGCCGCTTTCAGGTGGTTGCGGGGGAAGGCAACATAGAATACCTCAAACAAGAGCTTCCCCTGCTGTTTCACTTAGTCCAACGAGTGATATCCAGCAGTCTCATTCTCGCGTGACTGCTGCTGCCTTTCTTCGCTATAATACATGTATTATTATCCTTTTTGCTGAGCTATGGAATCGGCGATGGCGGCAGCCAGAGCATCCAGCTCTGTTGCCTTGTCCGGACTCAGAGAAGAGGCCAGCGACAGACGCTCGTTGAGAACGGTCATATTCTTCAGCTCCTCATCAACAAACTTCTGCATCAAATCACCGGATTTCACGGCCCATGAACCATTTTCGATCAGCGCAAAGGTGCGATTTTGCAGGTTGAGCGCTTTCATATCCATGAGCAGATTGTGCATCGCCGGATAGATGCCAAGATTGTAGGTCACCGAAGCCAACACGATATGGCTGTACTTAAACGCGTCAGAAATCAGCTGGGACACATGGGTGGAGGAGACGTCGTGGACCACGACATCCGTGATGCCCCGCTCGCAAAGCTTTGCGGCCAGCGCCTGAGCGGCGTTCTCCGTATTGCCGTACATGGAGGCATAGACGATCATCACGCCGTCGTTCTCCGGCTGATATTTGCTCCAGGTATCATACTTCTGGATGAAATACATCAGATCCTTTCTCCACACGGGGCCATGGAGCGGACAAATGATCTTGATCTGATCAAGAATACCTCCGGCCTTTTTCAGCAGGAGCTGGATATGAGGCCCATATTTGCCCACGATATTGGTGAGATAACGGCGGGCATCGTCCAGCCAGTCACGATCGAAGTTCACCTCGTCGGCAAAGAGCTTGCCGTCCAGCGCGCCGAAAGAGCCGAAAGCGTCGGCGGAGAACAGGACGCCATCGGTGAGATCAAAGGTCACCATGGCTTCGGGCCAGTGCACCATGGGAGCAAAGACAAAGGTGACGGTGTGCTTGCCAAAGGTGAAGGTATCGCCTTCCTTTACCTCAATGCACTCATGCCGATCCACATGGAAGCCAAACTGGCGCATCAGCATAAAGGCCTTCTCATTGCTGATCACCTTTACCTCAGGGTAACGCAGCAGCACCTCCTCAATGCACGCGGCGTGGTCAGGCTCCAAATGGTTGATCACCAGATAATCCAGAGGGCGGCCATTCAGAACATGGTCCACGTTTTCCAGAAACTGCCGACAGGCAGACCAGTCCACGGTGTCAAAAAGGGCGGTCTTCTCATCCAGCAGGCAATACGCATTGTAGCTTACACCGCGGGGAATGGGGAAACAGTTTTCAAACAGGGCCAGGCGATGGTCGTTCGCGCCTACCCAATAGAGATCTTCCGTAACATTACGTACACAATACATGTTTATTCTCCCTTCTCGCATTAAGCCTCAATGAACTGGTCCTTGCCCTCCGCACACTCGGGGCAGACCCAATCCTCGGGCAGTTGTTCAAACAAGGTTCCGGGCGCAACTTCACTGTCTTCGTCGCCCAGCTCCGGGATATACGCGTAGCCGCAGCCGCTGCAGATATACTGCTTGCCGATAGGATCCGGCTTGGGGGCCGGCGGCCGCTTCATCTTGACCATAGGCGGCGCAGGCTTCTTCTCGCCGCAGTCAAGCGCCTGGGTCAGCAGCGGCAGGATCTCCAGCACATCTCCCACGATGCCGTAGTCGCAGTTTTTGAAGATGGGGGCACTGGCGTTCTTGTTGATGGCCACAATCGTGGAGGCGTCCTTGATGCCCTTGAGGTGCTGGCTGGCGCCGGAAATGCCGCA
>CACZSJ010000227.1 GCA_902783825.1 Oscillospiraceae bacterium
CAAGTGCAACGGCTGCGGCAGCTGCGTACGCCACTGCCGCATGGACGTCAGCCGCGTCGGTGACCGCGAGTGTATTCACTGCGCCACATGCATGGACGTCTGCGCCCGGAAGGCCATCTCTTTCAAGGCAGGAAAGCTGTGCCTGCTGGCGCCGGAGGGAAGCTTCGACGCGCCCCGGAAGCAAGCGCGTCGGCGCGCGGGCCGCCTTGCCTGGGGCGTCGCCCTGGCGCTGCTGTGCTTGGCGCTGCTCTGGTTCAACGTCCTGGATCCGGCGGTGAAATCCACCGGGCAGCGCGGCGAGAGCGCAGGCCAGAGCTCCCAGGTGGGCCGACAGTTGGAGGACTTCACGCTTCCCTGTCTGGACGGTTCCACCTTCCGGCTCTCCGAAACCCGGGGGAAGGTGACCTTCCTCAATCTCTGGGCCACCTACTGCACACCCTGCGTCCAGGAGCTGCCCTATTTTGACGCGCTCTGTCGGGAGTACGGAGAGGACGTCGCCGTGCTGGCCATCCACTCCTCCCTGGTAACGGACGATCCGGACGCTTTCCTCGCCGGGAAGGACTATGCCCTGCCCTTCGCCATGGACACGCCGGACGATCTGGTCTGGCGTATCGTTGACGGTTCCTCCACCCTGCCGCAGACCATCGTCCTGGATCGCAACGGCGTGGTGATCTACAACCAGAAGGGCTCCGTCACCCCCACGATGCTGGAGGCGCTCTATGCCCGGGCAGCGGCCGGCGGTACCGCCCCGGACACGCCGGAGGCCGCCCCGGCGGAGAGCCGGGACGTCTATCTGGTTCTGGTGACCGATGAAGCAGGCGCGCCCGTTCCCGGCGCCTTGGTTCAATTCTGCTCGGACAGCCTGTGCATAACGGGAGTCACCGACGAGGACGGCCTGGCGCGCTTTGACCGGGAAGCGGGGTCGTATACGGTCCACCTCCTCACAGTGCCGCCGGGCTATGCTCCGGACAACACGGAGTACCCGGCGCCCCCCACGCCAGGCACCGTCACCCTGGTTCTTCAAGCGGAAGCAAAGGATGCGTCGGCATCAATCCCGCCGGGATAGCCGCCCCCGCAGCTTGTCCCGTATTCTTGAACGCTCCCTAAAATCATGACTGCAGCGTCCGGCGCCTGATGGCAGGCTCCCGGACGCTGCAGTCGTTCGTTTGGCTATTCAGCTGTGTTTGCCGCGCTGCAAGCCTTTGGCTGGGCAGCGTTTTTTGCGCGCAAATCCGTCTCAGCTTTTGTTTACGATCCCGTTGATGCCAATGATCGCCATTTCGGGGGGCTCTTCCGTCATGTAGCTCAAATCGATGATCCAAAGCTCTCCATCGCCGAGGCAGATGCCCTGGCCGTTATAGAACATGTCCCGGCAGGTCTCCGCCTGCATGGCCTTCCGGTCGCTTTCGTGCACCGTCTTGCCCCGGACAAACGAGAAAAACGCGTCGGCGTCTTTCACTTCGGTGCCACTGACCGTGACGGGATATCTCACATAGATTGCGATGGTCTCCCAATCCTCGTTCAAATAGGCGTCCCGCAGGATGGCGCACTGCTCCTCCACCGCGTTCTTCTCCATCGCCGTTACCCCGGAATAATAATCCGGATCCTCCTCCGCCTCAAGCCAGGTAAAAACCATGCCCGCGGTGTTTTCGGACTGATCCTCGTACCAGGTAAAGGTCCCGTCCTCATGGAAAACGATGGTGCCGGTCCCGTCCTCATACACCGGCTCCTGGCTCTTGATCTCCCCGTTTTCCTCGTAGACGATGTTCGATTTTGTGCAGCCGGAATACGCAAGGCTCATGGTGTCGGGGTCAAGCGTTCCGCAGATATCCCAGCGGGTCAGCTCCCAGGCGCTGCTTCCCCACTCGATGGTAATCCAGGCGTCTTCAAATCCCACACATTCGATGGTCGCATGCGCCCGATCGCACTGATATTCTCCCACGAAGTTCATCACGGGGTTCTGCCAGTCCGGATCCTCTTCAAACACGGCAACATATTCCGCACTCTCCTCCAGCAGTGCCGTAAACTGCGCTTCGGTGGAAAAGTCCTCGCCGTTCTTTGTCCACTTCACGAAGCGATTGCCCGCCTGGGGCCAGGCGAAAAAGGTGTGGACAGCGGGCTCGGCCAGGCCGATATAAGCCGACTGTGACGGATATTCCAAATCGACCTCCGGAATTTCCTCTCCTTCGGCGTAATCGATATTGCCCCAGCCCTCCGTGTTGACGTTGACGATGATGGACGCCGTGGGCATCTCGTACTCTTTGAAGCGATAGGTCTCGCCCCCTGCAAGGGCGAGCAGAAGGCCGTCCGTGCCGTCCTCGGAAACAGCGACGGTCAGATCGTCCTTGCTGCCGGAGGAAAGCAAGCTCCCCCGCAGCGCATTCCCCTCCTGGGGCAGCATACCGCCCCAGGAATCTTCAATCGGATCCTCGCCCAGCATAACGCCTACATACCAGCCCGGCTCGTCCACGTCATCCATCCACGTCACAGACAGAAGATTCTGGTTTTCATCTATAAAATAGCCCTGCCGCGTCCATTCTTTTGCTTCCGGCTCTTCTTGTTTTCCGCAGGCTGCCAGCGCAAACATCATGCAGACAGCCAGCAGCAGACAAAGCTTCTTTTTCATGTTCCTCTCTCCATGTTATTCCTTGTTTTTCAGAATAAATACTCCCATACGTTCAGCTGTTCCTCCGTCCGCGCTTCCTCGGCTGTAATTCCGGGAACAAATTCCGTAACGTAGCATTCACCCGAAACCGGGTCGATATAATATCGGACCTCCGCGCCCGTATACGAACGGAACAGGATCACCATTTCCTGGTCGCTGCTTGCCGAC
>CACZSJ010000228.1 GCA_902783825.1 Oscillospiraceae bacterium
TGGCGGCACAAGCACCGCCACATCGACCGATGACCTTGTTTTTCCTTTTCAGCCGCGACCCGCTGACGCTGGGCTCGCGTCTGATTGAGAAACGGGTTCGGATTTGGATCGCTCGGTTGACCACCGCAAATGTTCGTAACGGATTTACGAACACCCAGGCCAAGCCAAGACAAATGATATCTCGCGTTGACTTAGGGAAGCTTGTCGAGGCGGACGCTTCTTTCCTTCCGTGAGGAGTGAAGAAAGCACCCCATGCGGAATCCGTCGCATTTTCATGTAACCCCCCTTGATTTTTCCTTTTCAAACGGGTATAATGAAATAGTTAGATAGCGCTAACCAAAATTTACAGGGCTGGCGTTTATCCCGAAAAAGGCGGATGAGCCGCGGAGGAAGCCGATATCGATTTCATACCGCGGCGTAATGAGCCTGTGCTCCGTTCGTCCTTCGCGAGGACCGTCGCATGCTCGATTGGGCTTTCGGTGATATCCCTTTTTCTTGCGGAACACAATCCGGCAAACAAGGAGCAGGATCTATTTTTTGCCCTTTGGTTAGTTTTCTCTAATCTTGCATACAACACGGCATACAAGCGGCCGATTTATAGCGAAGACAGCGCTTGCACAGCTTGTGACGCCCCGTTTTGACGCAACAGCTGCATAGAACTCCGCAGACTGCAATCCCTATTCTTGGATCATGGCGTTTCTGCCCTGTCCGGACGAAGAGCGCCGTGAATCCAAAGTGCTGAAAAGCGCCATCGATTCCACGGGCTATACCCGTATGAAATTCGAATCGACCGACGATAAGAAAGAGGGCTTTTTCAAAGATGAAGTATCACATCGAAAAAAACACAGTACAGGAGACGCTGATTATCCCTCTGTTCGGGCGTCTGGTATGTTCTGAGCGCTTTCCTGCTCTGTTCTCCGACCCGGAAGCCAAGCGGATCTGCGATTCGCTGGACTACGATTTCGCGGAAAAGCGAAAGAAAATGGAATCTCCTATCGGGCTTTTCGGCGCTCTCGAAGTCGCACAGAGGCAGTACGATCTGCGCTGTGAAGTGGAGGCGTACCTGAAAAACCATCCGAAAGCTGCCGTGGTCAACCTGGGCTGCGGTCTGGACGACACTTTCCGCAAGTGCGATAACGGTCTCTGTCGTGGCTATAACGTCGATTTTCCGGATGTGATAAACGTCAGAAACCAACTGCTTCCCGCAGGAGTGCGGGAGCAAAACCTGGCTTATGATCTGAACGATCCCACATGGATGGATCAGATCGATGTTTCCAATGGCGCGGTTTTCTTCGCCGCAGGCGTTTTCTATTATTTCAAAACCGAAGACGTTAAGAAGTTGTTTTCCGCTATGGCAGAACGCTTTCCCGGCGCAGTCCTGACTTTCGACGCTTGCAACGAACGCGGAGCAAGGCTGATGCGTAAGACCTGGCTGAACGAAGCGGATATCGCCGACATCCACGCATACTTTTCTCTTGAGGACGAATCGGCGCTGTGCGGATGGAGCGGTCATTTTGCCGCCGTGACAGCGAAAAGCTACATGCGTGGTTATCGAGATATTTACAGGGAGGTCGGACTGTTCTACAAGCTGATGATCCACTTCTGCGACAGGCTGGTAAACATGAAAATCGTAAAGATCGTTTTCAGGGGATGAGGACATGACAAGGAAAGAACAAATTGAAAGCTGGCAGAAGCCCTCGGAACAGAGGAAACGCTTTGTGAGCAAAGGGAAAGCCGAATGCGAAGAATAGAGGGGCTTTGCTGCGCCGCAACGGCGACCGTGCTCAAGAGCGATCCGGAATCCACCGTCTATGGACTGGTCGAGGCGGATGGAAAAGCAGTTATGACCGCCTATCCGGTCTTTCCGGGCATTGCGCTTATCTACAACGACATGCACACCAGTCTGCTCATACAGCAGCACGGTGAAACAGGCGGCGTTCTGGAAATCAACCATTGCCGCGAGGGGCGAATCGAATACCAAATCGAGGAAGAATCCTTTTTTCTCGCGCCAGGCGATCTCTCGGTATCCCAAATGGATTGCGCGGCGACGGCCCGCTTCCCGACCGGGCATTACCACGGCATCACGGTACGGATCGACACAACTCGTTCCCCGGATTGCCTGTCCTGCTTTCTGCAGGATGTGGACGTGCGGATCAGCAGCCTGGCGGAAAAATTCTGCGGAGAGGCCCCCTGGTTCGCGGCACGCTCCTCCGCCAGTGTCGAGCACATCTTTTCCGAGCTGTACCGGGTTCCCCCTGAACTGCGCAGGGGCTACTTCAAGGTCAAGATTCTGGAATTGCTGCTGTTTCTGAGCGCCTATCCTGTTGAGCCAAGTCGTCAGAGCTATTCCCGCGGGCAGGTCGATCTTGCCAAAAGTATCCGCGACTATCTGCTGGATAACACGGAAGGACGCCTGACGATTTCGGAACTCTCCCGGCGCTTCGGCGCCTCGCCAAGCGCGATCAACAGCAGCTTTCGCGGCGTCTATGGCATGACCCCGGCCGCCTTTCTGCGTGCGCAGAAAATGCACGCGGCGGCAAAACTGCTGCGAGAGAGCGACCGAACCGTGCTGGACATTGCCAACCAATTCAGCTACGACAACGCCAGCAAATTTGCCAAGGCCTTTCGGGACGTGATCGGCGTGTCCCCCAACAGCTATCGCGCCGGGATCGACATGGATAGCTGCGCTCCGGAGCGAAGTTGAATACATTTAACCAATTTGGAGCCATACCCGTTTCTTTTGGAGCGGATAGGGCTCCGTTTTTTGTTTATGCTATAGCTATAGTACCTATGCAAGGAGGAGAGTCCATGAGTGTCGTCATTCTCGGCGGAAATGAGTGCATGGAGCGAAATTACAAGCGACTCTGCCAAGATTTCCAGCACGAGGCCAAGGTGATGATTAAGCCCGGCGGCGGTCTGCGCCGAAAGCTGGGCAGCCCGGATCTGGTAATTTTCTTTACCGGTGCGATGTCCCACAAAATGGTGCATGGCGCGCTAAGCGAGCTGAAAGGCCAGGACGTCATTATTGAGCGCTGTCCAACAAGCTCGGTGTCCGCGCTGCGAAAAGTCCTGGAGAAATACGCGCAGTGATGGAAGAAATCCTTGTTCGTCTGGCTGCGCCTACGCTGGCGGGGCTCAAAACCGGAAGCCTTTTCCCTTATTTCTACGAGAACCGGGAGAGCGTGAGGGCGGAGCTGGCGCGTATGAATCGGCTGCTGATTCCCCGTGGCCTGCGCTTGGTGCTGTTGCGTCTGACAGAGCGCTCGGCCCTGCTGTATCTGTTTCGTCCGGCACAACTCAAGCGGGATCTGGAAGACCGAAACGCGTCTGCGCTCCTGCGCAGTGCAGGTTACCCCTGCGCAAGCTGCGGCGACTGTCTCTGTCAGCTTCTCAAGCGATTCAAAAGCGGCACAGAATTCCCGCACGAGGTCGGCCTTTTCCTCGGCTATCCGCCGGAGGATGTCGGCGGTTTTATGCACGACCGGGATAA
>CACZSJ010000229.1 GCA_902783825.1 Oscillospiraceae bacterium
CTCGGCCTGGGCGTCGTTGTGACCCGCAAAGTCCAGGGTCTGGATGTCTGAAGACACGGTTCCGTTCAGCAGCGGCAAACGATAGGACAGCTCCAGCTCGGGCCGCTGATCCAGATAGCTTTGCACCAGCGCGGTGGAGACGGCGGTTTCGCCGCCCAGTTTCACATAGCGCAGGGAGGGCAGGTAGGGCAATAGCTCAGGAACGGCTTTCTTCTCCGCCAGAGAGAGGGCGGAAATGTCCAGCCCTTCCGTCCCGGCGTCCACGGCGGAGCCGTCCGGGAAGAGGACGGAGTAGCGAACCTCCACCTGGGGGTGAGACTGGGCCCAGGCCAGGATTTCCTCATAGCAGGTGCTGCCGCTGAAATCCACGCTGGTCAGCGCCGTCAGGGCGTCCAGCTGCTCCAGATCCTCCGGGCGGACGACCTGGGTCAAGGTCTGCGCGTCCAAGGGAACGTCTCCGCCGGTGAGCGGCAAGGACTTGGGCGCGCCGCAGCCGGCTGCAAAAAAGGCCGACAGCAGGAGAGAAAGCAATAGGATTGTTTTTCGCAAATGCATGGTGTGGCCTCCGTCTGGACAGAAAGAGCCCCTGCCGATTCCGGCAGAGGCTCGCTGAAAGCTCAACTCCAAGGGAACCAGCCGCCCTTGTAATACTTGGGATCGTTTTCGATGTAGTTATAATGCGTCTGCATTTCGTCGTACTGGAAGGTCTCCCGCAGCTGCTTATAGCGGGGCGCAATGATGGTCATGCCGTACGCATCCCAGCCCAGCGTTCGCCAGCCCTCCTCCGTGGGATCCACGGTGGTGGTGTTGATCTGGCAATCGGGATGGAGGCGCTGATATTCCTCTACCTGCGCCAAGGGCACGGGGGAAATGCTGCCAACCCAAAGCCGCTCCAGATCCAGATCATAGATGGGGCGGATGTCGTGCAGGGCCAGGCAGTAGCAGATGTTCAAATGCTTGAGATTTTTCAGCTGCCCGATGGGGCGCAGGTCGCTGCAGGCGCCGGTCTGCATCTCCAGGTATTCCAGCTTGGGGCAATTGAGCAGGGGGCGGGCGTCGCTCCACTGATTCATGGCCAGCACGGCCACCTCCAGATCGGGCATATACGACACGAAGGAGATGTCCTCCAGATCCAGATTGTGACCCAGATCCAGGTACTTGACCTTGGTACAGTATTTCAGCGCCTGGGTGGTTTCCCGGGTCAGCATGCCGCCCCGGTCCGGGTTGGAGGCCAGGATCCGCTCCGCGTCGGTGCGGGCGGTGTAGCTCCGGCCAAACCAGATCCTCCAGACCACGGTGGCGTTGGGCAGCGCGTCCCGGATTTCCGCCATGTGCTCGTCGTCCACGCCGCAAAAGTCCATGTCCAGATATCGGAGCTTTGGCATGCAGGCGGTGATTTGCTTGACCAGGGCGCCCTGGTCCTCGATGTCGATATGATTGAGATCCATGGTCTCATCTTCAAGGGTAAAGTCCTGGCCGTACAGGTGGAAGGCATAGCGGACCTCCCCTTGGGGCAGAGCCTGCTGCAGGGCGGCAATGTCCTCCCAAGAGAAACGACCCTCCTCGGCTTGGCCGCTGCCCAGATCTACTTGTTGCAGCTGGGACATGCAGGGAAGCCAGGGCAGAAGCTGGGAGAGGTCGCCGCTTTCACTCAGATCCAGGCTCGTCTCGTCCAGCGGGCAGAGCCTGTCGCCCAGCCGGAAACGGTACAGAAAGCGCAGCTGAGGATGCGCGGCCTGCAGCTCCTGCAGCGTGTCCGCCGACAGCGCCCGATCCTCCTGACTGCCCAGATCCACCGTTTGCAGCGCGGGCAGATAGGCAAAAAGCGCGCTGGCCTGCCGCAGCTCGGCTTCCGCACAGCCGGACAGATCCAGTTGCTCCACGCCGTTGTCCACCGTTTGTCCGTCGGGCAGGGAAAGGGTATAGCGGACCTTCACCTGGGGATGACGGGAGGCCCAGTCCAGGATTTCGTCATAGCAGACGCTGCCGCTGAAGTCCACAGACTCCAGTGCCTCATATCCTGTCAGCTGGTAAAACTCGTTGGCTTCCAGGACAATGGCCAGTTCGGTTACGTCGGTGTTGACGGGAATGGCTTGCTCCTTTTGTGCGCCGCAGCCGGAAAGCAGCAGGCACAGCAGCAAGGCAAGCACGAAATGGAATTGTGCTTTGCGATTATGCATGGCGCAGCCTCATCAATACGGACTCTCGTAGAGGGTCTCGCCGGGGGGATCCTCCAGCTTGTCGGGGATGATGGTTTCGGGAATCTCGAAATCCTCGTCCAAAAACGAGGTGTCGATCACATGGGTGTTGACGGGAGCCACGTCCGGCCCGTGGGGATTGTACTTGGGGTCGTTCCAGGAGAAGGCGTAGGCCCCGTCCTGGAGATTGTACTGGAAGCACTTGAAGACGACTTTCCACCAACCCAAGGGACGCTGCGCCGGGAAGGTGTGGTTGTTGTTTTCATAGAATTCCCAGTCGGCCGCCAGGTACTGCTGGTAGCATTTCCAGTATTCCAGCACGTAGCCCTCGTTGGCATTGTTGCCGTTGGCGTCCTTTTCCTTGCCGGTGGGAACGGTGGTGTTCACCTCACACTTGGGGTGCCGACTGCGCATCTCCTCCACCTGCTCCGTCGGGACAGGGTCGCCTACGCCCAGCCACAAGCGCTTGAGCTCCAGGTCGTAAAGCGAGGTGATGTCGTTGACGCCGGAATTGGTGCCCACATTCAGATGGCGCAGCTCCTTGCATTCCGCCAGGGGGCTGAGATCGCTCAGCTGGCAGTTGCCCGCTTCCAGCCATTTGAGCTTGCTGCAGGAGGAGAAGGGACTGAGATCGCGGATGCCGGTCATGGAGACGACGACCACCTCCAGATCGGGCATGTTGCGGACAAAGCTGAAGTCCACAATGTCAAAGTTGTGGCCCAGATCCAGATAGCGCACCTTGGTGCAATACTGGAGCTGCTCGCCCACGCTGTCATAAAGCACACCGCCCTTGGAGGGCTTGGAGGCCAGGATCTTGGTGACGTTGGTGCGCACGGAATAATCCGTACCGAACCAGATGCGCCACACCACGTCCACATCGGGATTCTCATCCCGGATTACCGCCATATCCTCGTTGCTGACACCGCAAGAGTCCATGTCCAGCACTTTGCAGTTGGTCATATAAGGCATCAGCTCCCGCACGGCGGCGCCCCGGTCGTCCATGGGGATATGGTTCAGATCCAGCATTTCATCGGACAAATTCAGATCCTTGTCCCAGCGGCGGAAGGCATAGTCCACAACGACACCGGGGCAGGCTTTTTGAAGCAGCGCGACATCCGCCCAGCTCAGGTCGCTTTCCTCCTCGCTGCCAAGCCGGAGCTGCTTCAGATTGGGCAGCATGGCCAGGGTGGTGGCGACGCTTTCCACATCGCCGTGTCCCAGCTCACTCAGATCCAGACTTTCTGTCTCCGGATCAAGATCCTTGCCCAGAAGGCTCAGGGTGCCCAGAATGGCGGCCTCGGGGAATTGCTGCCGCAGGGAAGCGATCTGAGAGCCGGACAGAGCGGCCATCTCGCTGCCGACGCCCAGATCGATCTGCCGCAG
>CACZSJ010000230.1 GCA_902783825.1 Oscillospiraceae bacterium
AATACTTGCTGTATTCCCGGATTTTTTTGTGATGGATGAGCGGAAAAGGGCCACGCAAAACCTATCGTCTCCCTCATTTGCACACCCCTTAGGTCCGCGGTCTTGTTTTACTTAGGGATTGTTCTTGTCGCTGGGGGTATTGTCATGGTTCTTGGGCTTGCGGTTCTGCGCCGCGGCGCTGCGGCCGCCCTTCTGTTTGCGCAGCAGAACCAGAACAGCCAGAGCGATCAGCACCGCGGAGGCGATCAGAATGCCCAGCCACAGGCCCAGGTTGCGTTCGTCGCCAGTTCTGGGCGTCTTGGAATTGTTCTTGGCATTGCTGCTGGCAGCGGTGATGGTCAGGGTGCCGTTGACTCGGGTGATGTCATAGTTGGAGGTCACGTCCCGGCTGCCTTCCTTGATGGTCACGGAGGTGATGCGCTTGGAATACGTGCCCACGTTGACGGCACCGTTCTTGATGACCTTGCCATCGCTGTTGGTGATTTCGTATTCCACGCTCAGGTCGTGATCCTTGCTGGCCAGGGCGGTGGCACGGACATTCCGGTTTACCAGCGCCTTGCCGTCGTAGGTTTTGCTGGCGGACTCCGCCGTCAAAGTCAAGGGCTTTTTGGTGACTTCCATGGTGCCGGTAACCGTGGTGATCTTGTATTTGTCGGTGACGTCGTTGCCTTTGTCGTCCTTGATCTTCACGTTGCTGAGGCTTACGGAGATCTTCTGCACGTCCGTGATGCTGGTAGTGGGGCCGAAGGTGGCCTCCAGGCTGTAGTTAGAGGGGAGGGTGCCCTGTGTCACCTGCAGACTATCGTTGCTGACGGTCAGAGGCGTGGCGTCGTAGACCTTGCTGAGTTTGGCCGTGACAGTGATCGGCGTCTGGCTGACGCTCTTCTGCTTAACCTTGATCCGGCCGGGAACGGTTTTGATGGTATAGTTGGCGCTTACGTCGTTTCCATTCTTATCGATGATTTTGACCTTGCTGCTGTCAATGCCGGTGTCAAAGTCCGCATCCGTACCGCTTCCGGTGACAAAGTCGCCCTTGAGGCTGTGGCCGTCCAGAAGGCCTTCGGCCTTGCTGCCGGAGGTGTAGCCGCCGCCGCTGTAGCCTCTGGCGTAGAGGGTCTGCCCGGTGGCTTCCACAGTGCCGCTGATAGCGGTGATGGTCAGAGGAAGCTGCTTGATGGTCATGGCGCCGTCAACGGTTTTGATGTTGTAGCTGTCGCTCACGTTATCCTTGCCGCTGCTGATAACGATGTTTTTCACATCGGCAATGCTGGTGGTATATTTGCCGGCGTCTTTGCCCTCACCGCTTACGGTAATGGGGCTTAAAGTCTGCCCGGAGACAAGGCCGGAAACCTTATAGCCGTCCTGGAAGCCGTCCGCCTTCAGACTGCTGGCCTTGATGGTCTGGTCGCTGTAATCAGCTTCGGCGGTGATGGCGGTAATAGTCAGATCCCGCTTGTTGATGGTCAGCTTTCCGTCCTTGGTGCTGATCTTGTACAGGCTCTTCACATCTTTGCCATTGGCGTCGGTGATCTTCAGCGCGGAGAGATCCACCTTGGTTTCCACAGTACCTGCCTGGGTGAGCTCGCCGCTGATTTTCAGGCCGGAAAGGCTGTGATCCTTGGCAAGACCGCTCACCTTGTAGCCCTTGGTATAGCCGTTGCCGCTGTACTCGGCAGCCTTGAGAGCCTTACCGTCATAGGTCTTGGATGCGGTGGCCGCCTCGATGCTGAGCGCAGTTTTGGGAATGGCTTCAAAAACGGGCTGGATTTTTACATTGGCGGAGCCCAGCGTGAATTTGTTGTCGGTAATTGTGACGCCGCCGGCACTTACCTTCCACTCCTTGAATTTGTAGCCGCTGTCGGGCTTGGGGGTCAGGGTGACCTGGGTGCCAGGGACGCCGGAGCTGGGCTCGGCACTGGCGCTGCCGTTTTTACCGCTTACGATGGTAACGGTGTAGTTGGAGGCGGGAATCTTCTCAAAGAGCGGCTGTACCTGAACGTTTTCGCTGCCGATGGTGAAGCTGTTATTGGAAATGCTCACGCCGCCGGAAAGAACCTTCCATTCCTTAAGCTGGTAGCCCTTGTCCGGGGTGGCGCTGAGCGTAACTTTGGTGCCGGAAACGCCGGATTCGGGATCGGCGCTGCCGCTGCCATTTTCAGCGTCTGCCACGGTAACGGTGTAGGTGGCGGGGGGGATCAGCTCGAAAACCGGCTGCACCTGAACATCAGCATCGCCGATGGTGAACTTGCCGTCTTCAATGCTCACACCGCCGGAGAGAACCAGCCATTCCTTGAGCCGGTAGCCGTCGGCCGGGGTGGCGCTGAGGCTGACCTCGGTGCCGGAGGTGCCGGACTCGGGAGTGGCACTGCCGCTGCCATTTTCAGCGTCTGCAACCGTGACGGTGTAGCTGGCAGGCGGAAGCGGGATTTCGGAAAAATTTGCCGTAAGGCTATGGGAGCCGGTGATGGTAAAGCTGTAGCTTTCGTCCGTGCTGACCTGGACACCGTCTTCGGTCCAGTTGACGAAGGAGTAACCCTCGTTCGCACTGGCGGTGACCGTGACGGAGTCGTTCTCGCCATAGCTGTCGGCGCCGGAGACAATACCGCCCACCTCCGGGTTGGCGGAGACGCTGACCTCATATGTGGGGGAGGAGGGAAGCGCTTCAAAGACAGGCTGTACCTGTACGTCCTCGCTGCCGAGGATGAACTTGCCGTCTACAATGTCCACATTGCCGGAGAGGACGCTCCACTCCTTGAACTGGTAGTTGCTGTCCGGGGTGGCGCTGAGGCTGATCTCGGTGCCGGCGATACCGGATTCCGGCTCAGCGCTGCCACTGCCGTTTTCGCTGTCCACAACGGTGACGGAATAGAGAGTCTCGCTTTGCCGGGCGGGAGAAACGGGCGCGCTGTTCCGGGGACGAATGTCGTAGTTGGTGCTGACATCATGCCCATCCTGGTCCATGATGCACACGTCAGAGGGAACGACCAGATACTGTCCCTCAGCTTCCTGCACCGTGAGGCTGACTTCCTCGATGGAGTCGCCTTCAGCCAGGGTGCCGTCCACCCAATAGCCGTCAGCTACAAAGTCTTCCCCCTCCTGGACCGGCTCATTCGCCGTTACCGTGATGATATCCTTCCACTGAGCCACCAGGCTGCAATCACCATAGGGGTAGATGTCCGACCCCGTGGCAACGGGAACCGTGGCTCCGTTGGGGTAGCGCAGCATCCAGCCGCTGAAGCTCTTGCCGTCGGCCTGGGCGTTGGAAAGCTGCTGCTCAGAGAGGGCCGCGACGGTGAAGGCTTCCTTGGGCGCCTTGGTTTCTTCCGGGATGTCCCCGAACGCCGTCTCGTATTCCAGTGTGATGTCGGCCTTGGGATCAATGGGGGAAAAGGTCACAGCAAGCACAAAGCTGGGATCCTCCAGAGAAGAGAAGGGAGCGAAGAAATCTTTGCTGAGCGCTGCCGGCTCGCTGTCCTCTTCTGTGAGCGCCTCTTTCAGCACCCGCAGGACGGCGGCACCAGAATCCTTGCTGGGTACCGTGGCTGTCAGAGGCAGGGGACAGCTGATGATTGGCTCTCCCGTGCTGCTGAGGAGGAGCTGGGAGACTGCGTAGCCCTCGGGGGGCGTGACGACAAGATCGTCCTCCAGCATGGCCTCTAAGCGGAGCTTGTCGCCGGTCAGGACGTCGACGTCACCCAGCTTCAGCGAGAAGCTCTTGTCGCCCAAAAGCTCCTGGCGATTTTCTGCGGTAAGCGGCACGGTTTCCTCCGTGTTCTCCGCCATGAGGCGGGTGACATAGACTTGGGCCGAGAGCGGCTCCTCGCCGTTGAGGGAGCTGTCGTCGGCGCTGGCTATGGGCATGGCAAGCTGGAGAAGCAGCACCAGCGCGAACAGCAGACTCAGCATGGCCTTTCCGTTTCTTTTCATGAGATCACCTCAGATCGAATACTCGTGATGGTGTGGAACAGGCAGCGCCTGATCCTTTCACTGTTCATACTATACTCCAGTTTTCCCGGCCTGTCATCTTAAGCTTTCTTAAGTTGCAAAAAATGGCAGCCGCAATGCCGGGAACAGGCATTGCGGCTGTCACAGAGATCGGTTTAGAAAAGCTTGCTGGGAAGAGCGCATCTTCAAGCAACAGGGACCAATTTCCCCTGGATGACGTAGCGGGCGTCGTAGTATTCATAGGAACAGGTGGAAAGGGTGATGACCCGATCCTCGGCACTCACTTCCACCTCCGTTTTGAAGTTCGACTGCAGCTTGGCGTCCTGCACGAACTGCAGGAAGGCCTCATCGCTGTAGAAGTGGAAGGTGTAGCTGGGAGAGTCTGAGTCTGTTACATAGCCAGCGAACACATCGATGCGGTAATTCTGGGTGGGGGTGTTCAAATAGAGAACGGGGTGTTCCTCGTAGTAGCCTTCCTTGCGGTAGTCGGTCAGGGCGGCAAACATGGAGCCGTCGTTCATATGGTGTCCGTAGACCACGCTGTTTTTTCCGGAGAAGTCACCGGCGCAGAGATAGTCCAGAAAAGGCGTGCCTGTTCCGGTATAGGTGCCGTCAATGAAGTTATACAGATAATAGTCATTGTCAGTCCCCTGCGCGACCGGGTAGTTGATCACTGTGTCCGGGCCATAGATCCAGCCGATCACCTGCTTGTTCTGCTCCTGCAGCATATTGAAATTGACTTGAATGGGAGAGCGCTCAATCTGCACGGCAGCTTCTGCGCTGGCCGAGTCGGTCGCTGTGTCAGAGGCAATGGGCTCTGCGGGCTCTGTGGAGACATATTGCCCGCTGAGTTGGTTATACATCTTTTCGGAAACCCGATAGGTGTGGATGATATCGTACAGGCGATAGGCACTGTAGCCAAACACGCCGGCAAAAACAAGGCAAAGAAGAATTAGGAAAACGCGAAGTCCTTTTTTCATGGAACAACCTCCTTCCGGGGGCATTATACATCATGCAGCAGCAAAAGAAAAGAGAAGAAGTCTTAAGATTTCTGAGGAGACTCCGCTTCCGCGGGCTGCGCAGCCGGATCCTCCATACTCAGAAGCACCACAGCGCTGAGAATCAGCAGGATACCCAGAATGGTGCCAAGGCCCATGGACTCATGAAAGACCAGTACGCCAAACAGCGCGGCCACCAGCGGCTCCACAGTAGCAAGAATCGCGGCGCGGCTGGCTTCCAAGGACTGCAGACCCAGGGTATAGGACAAAAACGGAACAAAGGCTGTGACCAGGGCCATCAGCAGAAACAGAAGAAACAGGCCAACGGGAGATGGGACTGCCGTCAGAGCGGTAAAAAGCGCAGCCGGCCGGCAGAAAAACCAGGAGCCCGCCGCGGCAAACAAGAAGGTATAGGCGGAAACCGCATAAGCCGAATAGCGCCGCAAGGCGATCCGGCCTAAAATACTGTACAAGCCATAGCTGAAGCCAGCTCCCAGGCCGATCAACAGATTGAGCGGCGTCAGTCCACCGCCGGAAAGTCCGGAGACAAGCACACATCCGCTGAAGGCCAGGGCCAGAGCCAGCGGCTTCTTTCCGCTGAGTCTTTCCCGGAAGACCAGCACCGACAGGAGCATGACCCAGATGGGAGAGGTGTAAAGCAGGATTGCGGCGGTGGAGAGGGGCATCCGATCAATGGCGGTAAAGTAGCAAAGGGTCATCATCAGAATGCTGCCGATGCCTGATGCCAGAAACAGGGGCAGGTCCCTGATTTGAAGGCGCATACCGGCGGGGTCTTTGCGCGCCAGCAGCAAAAGAAAGAACAGGGCAGAGAGACTCAGGCGCATGGCTGTGATTTGAAGAGGATCAAAGCCGCAGCGGGTCAGAGTTCGCACAAACAGGCCCATGCTTCCCCAAAAGATACCGGCCAGCAGGATCAGCGCCGCGCCGCCAAGGCGCTTGTTTGTTTTCATAGTGCACCTCATTTTGGTTGAAAGAAAGACACGCTTGCGCGTGTCTTTCTTTGGAGGCGCCACCCGGATTTGAACCGGGGAATCGCGGATTTGCAGTCCGCTGCCTTACCACTTGGCTATGGCGCCATATAATATTTGCGGGCATATGCCCGCAAATATTTTTCTGGAGCGGGCAACGAGGCTCGAACTCGCTACCTCCACCTTGGCAAGGTGGCGCTCTACCAGATGAGCTATGCCCGCACATACCCCGCAGAAGCGGGGTGGTGCCTCCGGTCGGAGTTGAACCAACGACACGCGGATTTTCAGTCCGCTGCTCTACCTACTGAGCTACAGAGGCGTA
>CACZSJ010000231.1 GCA_902783825.1 Oscillospiraceae bacterium
CGGAGGCCAGTGCGATCAGGCCGATTTCGCCATGCATGGCTTTCCCTTCCTTTCCTTATTCCGACGCTTCTCCCCTGCGCGCAGGGGTCCTGTGTTCATACCGCTTTTTTCCATGATACCACGCCCCCTTCCAAAACACAATCTTTTCTTCCCGCTTCCCGTATGCTACAATCACTGCAAGGGGGGAGATTATTATGGACATGAACACCTTGGGCTATTTCATTTTTATGGAAGAGCAGGAGAAAAAGCAAGCGGAACAGACGCCGGAAAATCAGGATGATGAAGCGGAGAACTGCGAGCTGCCATGATCCCTCCACACACGCAAACCGGAAATGCAAAAAAGAACCACACTTTTCAGTGTGGTTCTCATGGAAGAGGAGTATAAAAAAGATGTTTGGGGCTTTCGGTGTACGGCTGTAAACGCTCACAGCGAGTCGTCCAGCCGCTTTGTTGCGGTTCTTTTTCTCTCTTTATCCAAAGGGCTTCAGATAAACAGATTCACGTCGGACTCTTCTGCACTGGCCAAATAACTGCCAACGCCAACGATCTCCACGCCGTCGATCAGTTCTTCCTTGCGAATACCCATGACATCCATGCTCATGGAGCAGGCCTGGATGCGCACGCCGTTTTCCATCGCCTTTTTGATCAGATCCTCCAGGGAATTGACATTCTTGTCATTCATGATCTTCTTCATCATCGCCGTGCCCATGCCGGCCATGTTCATGCGCGACAGGCCGAGCTGATTGACGCCGCGCGGCAGCATCGCCCCGAACATGGACTCCATAAAGCTCTTTTTGATCGCCTGCTTTTCCTGGCGGCGCAACGCTGTCAAACCCCAGAAGGTGAAGAACATCGTCACCGGTCGGCCCATCGCGGCCGCCCCATTGGCAATGATGAAGCTCGCCATGACCTTATCGAAATCGCCGGAGAACACGATGATGGTCTTGCCGCTTTCGCCCGTTTTTTCTGCTGCGGCGCGAACGACGGCCCCCTGCCCCTTCTGGAGCAGCGCGGTGTATTTTTTATCCCCGCTTGTTTTGGACACCAGTGTATTCCCTGTGCGGCGGCACCAGGCCTCGATATCTCTGGTAAAGCCCGGATCCGACGCGGAAACGGAGAGCTGCTGCCCCTCCTGCATGGTGTTCATGGTCTCATAGACCTTCATCAGCGGGCCGGGGCACTGCAGGCCGCAGCAATCCAGCTCCGTCACGGCTCCGCCCACGCCGACCGCTGCCGCTTTCTTGATCGACTGCACAGGCGCCGCAGGGCTCTCCTCCGGTGTTTCATGGAGCGCGCGGAAGACCTTGATGCCGCCTGGATAAACCTGCACATCGGAAAAGCCGGACTGCATCAGCATGCGCGCCGCATTATATGAGCGAACGCCAATGCTGCAGAGCACGATCACCGGCTTGTCGTGGGGAAGCTCCTGCTGTCTGTCGCGGAGCTCCTCCAGCGGGATCGCATAAGCGCCGGGGAGCTCAAAGGCCATCTGTTCGGCTTCGGTGCGAATATCCAGCAGCGCCGCAGCGGACAGATCCGGCTTCAGGTCGCTGAAGCGCACCAGACCGTTGACGACATTCATCGCCGTAAAGCCCAGCATGTTGACCGGATCCTTCGCAGAGGAGAACACCGGCCCGTAACCGAGCTCCAGCTCCTCCAGCTCGTGCACCGTGGCGCCGAGGCGGATCGCCGTCGCGATCACATCGATGCGCTTATCCGCGCCGTCGGCGCCGATGACCTGCGCGCCGAAGATTTTTCTCCCGTCACAACTGAATATCAGTTTCATCACCATAGGTACAGCGCCGGGATAATATCCAGCATGATGGTTCTGCGTGATGATAACGGTCTCATAATCAACGCCTTTACGCAGTCCGGCCGCGAGCAGACGCTTTTCGTTGGCGCCGGTTGCCGCGGCAGACAAGTCAAAAACCTTGGCAACGGAGGTCCCCTGCGCACCCATATAGCGGACCGGTGTGCCGGCAAGGTTATCGGCTACGATCCGCCCCTGTTTATTCGCCGGCCCGGCCAATGCCACAGTCGTCATCCCGCCAAGCACCACATCCGGGTACTCGGTGATATCGCCGCAGGCATAGATATCCGGATCGGAGGTCTGCAGATACTCGTTCACCGAAACAAAGCCGCGTTCGGAAAGCTGCAGCCCCGCCTCCGCGGCGAGCTGGGTATTCGGCCTGACGCCAATAGACATGACAACCATCTGCGCGTGCAGGCGTTTTCCGCTTTTCAGCTCCACTTCCACGCCGGTTGAGGTCTCGCGGAAAGCGGAAACCGCGTCTCCGAGAACCAGCTCTACCCCGTTGTCACGAATGTTTTGATGGAGTAGTTGTGCCATTTCAAAATCGACGGGAGCCATAATCTGATCGGCGGCCTCGACCATAGAAACGCTAAGGCCTGCGTGATGGAGGTTTTCCGCCATTTCCACGCCGATGAAGCCTCCGCCAATCACCACGGCACTGCTATACATTTTCGCCATTTCGTGCAGTTCATCGGCATCCGGAACGGTCCAGAGTGTGTGAATCCTTCTGGATTCAATCCCGGGGACCTTCGGAACGATAGGAGAAGATCCCGTGCCGAGAACCAATTTGTCATAGCTTTCTTCATACACAGTACCCGTGCCGTGATCCTTGATGCGAATTGTTTTTGTCTTTCGATCGATGCCGAGCACTTCATTGTTTACACGGACGTCGATGTTGAACTTCTCTTTCATCGCCTCCGGTGTCTGAATCAGGAGCGCGCTGCGATCCTTGATGACGCCGCCCACGTAGTAGGGCAGTCCGCAGTTGGCATAAGAAATATACGAACCGCGTTCAAGCAAAACGATTTCCGCCTTCTCATCAAGGCGCCGTAAACGCGTGGAACATGTCGCTCCGCTGGCGACTCCGCCAACAATGATTACCTTCATTTACATTCTCCTTGTTTCTTCTCTATTGTTTTTACAAGCCTTTCCGATGGATTGCTGTTTATGGTATCAATATTATAAAAAATCTCCTTTTAACTCTGTGATTAAATCACATTTGTTGTAAAGCAGGAATGGCGCCACCCGATGAACGCAAAGATCGTGTCGCGCGTATGGATTGTTGCCGAGCACTCAACACGCACGCAGAAAAAGATGTTCTCCATAGTTTCAGCCATGACCTCGCCTCGGTTCGCCGCACCCGTCATGATCCGTTCTTCGATCAATGGGCAATGACCGGCTGTATATTTTCTTTTCCTGTCGTAGTGAAGGCAGACTCTGCAGTCGCACATTTCTGCCGTGTACATGAAACCATGCAGGACGATTGTGCCGCTGCCTCTTGGCTTAAATCTTGAAACGGTTGTCATCATCCGTTCCAATGCTCTTTGCTTGGGTGAATCCGAAAAGATCATTGTTTTACTCCTTGTCTGTGCAATAAAAAAAGAGCCAAGCGTTTCTTTTCAAAATGATTGGCTCCGAGGGTAGCAAAACGGCAATAGCGTTTTCTTGCTACTGCCGTCTCTACTCCATATATGGTTGTTGCGCGAGAGTTCAAGTCTACGCACAAGGGGAAAATACCCATTTTACATCTATGGTTTTGTTACTTGAAAAAATCCGCCAGGAAAAGGCGAAACCCCCGATAAAATCGGGGGTTTCTTGGGCTATATCTTTTTTATAGCCTTTTGATGGTGGACGATACAAGACTCGAA
>CACZSJ010000232.1 GCA_902783825.1 Oscillospiraceae bacterium
CGGTCATACACGTGCAAGCTGCAGCGGTGCAGCCGTTCGATGTTCAGATTCACGGCATCCTGAAACGCCATAGCCGAAAGGCTCAGGCTCTCGTGGCGCAGGCGGTAAAGGAAGGTGTCGAAATCCATCTCGTCTGAAAACGTGGCGGGCGGGGCCGACTCCTCCGGCGCACGGCGCCAATGGCGGGCCACATACTCCCGATTATCCCTGGCGCATCCCCGGCTGTGGGCAGAGTGGGTGATGGAGCTCAGGGGTTTCAAGCCGCCTTCCGGAGTCAGCAAAAAGCTGGCATGGAAGCCACAGAGCGGATGGTCGCAGCGGGAGGGCATAAAGCTCTCCACTGGGATGTCCGCCTGTTGGCTGATGTCCCACATCAGGCGATCCAGCGTATACCGGTCTTCCGCCGCGGGCGCGGTGGGATAGCGGCCAAAGTAAGAAACCGGCTGAAAGTGAATGCCGCGGACACCGGGAACCAGGGTCTGTGCAAGGGCGATGATTTCGCCAAGGTTTTGATCGTTGACGCCCTTGACCACCGTTGGGACCAGCGTCACGCCCATCCGCAGCGCCGCGCAGATCCGAATGGCCTCCAGCTTGATTTCCAGCAGAGGCTCGCCGCGCAGCGTCTCATAGATGTCGTCCCGCGTTCCGTCAAATTGCAGAAATACAATGTCCAGCCCCGCCTCGGCAAGCTGCTTTGCATAGTCCGGTTCCCGGGCAAGGCGAATTCCGTTGGTGTTCAGCTGCGTATAGCTGCACCCCGCTTCCTTGGCGCAGCGGATCAGCTCCGGCAGATCGTCGCGCAGCGTCGGTTCGCCGCCGGAAAACTGTAGCAGCGGCTGCTCGCACTGACTGGCAATCTCTCGGATGGCGCTTATGCATTCCGCTGTCGTCGGATCGCTCTCCCCTGTTCCGCCGTCGGCAAAGCAATACCGACACCGAAGATTGCAGCGCTGCGTGACTTCCAGCAGCACACAGCAGCTGCCGATCTCATGCTCGGCGCAAAGGCCGCAGCGCTCCGGGCAATGCAGCCCGCAGTCCGCCGAAAGCGGCGGGGTTCCCAGCAACCAGGTCTCCCAATCCACGCAGCCCTGCCAAACCGGGACGCGGAAGTCCCCGTGCTCCGGGCAGGTTTTTTCCAGCAAGATGCACCCGTCTGCCTCCCGCCGCAGCTGCGCAGGCAAATTACGCAGGCAGACGGGGCAGACAGAACGAGTCTCACGCAGCAGAGTCCCCATGTCAGTCCCCCAGTCCGAAGTGATCTTTCCTGAAAACCGTCAGTTCCGGCCGACCCCGATCGGCCGCTGTCTTGATCCATTCTCCAAGCAGCTGCTCTACGCTGCTTTTTTCAGTCTTGTCAAAACGGATGCCCCCATATCAGGCGCACCTTGCGCCCGTTTGAAGCAGCACAATTTTCTTTATTCATATCACAAAACAGCCGTTTTTTCAAGATTTTGGCGGAATAGGCTCATGAACAGATGTATCTTTTCCGTGAATAATCGGGTCATGTCTTCCCCCCAACATCTTTTTCCTGGCTCTTAGCAGAGTACAAAAACGCGCAAAACACACCAGCGTTTTCGGACTGTTCTCGCTGAACACAAAAAAACGGATCCCGCAGCAGCCCATCGGCTGCTGGAAGTCCGATTTTCCTGGTTTTTTCCCGTTTTCCGCCTCAAATGCAAGAAAAAACCTCTTCTGCCCTTACTGGACAAAAGAGGTTTTTTGGTGCGCGAGGCGCAAGTAATGTGCTAGGAAAGCCCGACAGGGCGCCCTGCACACAGGGCGCTCTGCGGTTTTACGTTTGTCTTCTTACTTCTTTCCGCGCCGTTTCCGTCCATTCAGATACACACTCGCTCCGGTGGCCGCGCCGACCAGAGACAGCGCCATCAGTCCTGCCCACAGGCCCATCTGGCTGTCGTCGCCGGTCTTCGGTTTCTGAGACTTGGACGGCGTCGGGGTCGGAGTCGGACTCGGCGTTGGTTTTGGCGTCGGGGTTGGCGTCGGGGTCGGCGTCGGCGTCGGTGTCGGCGTCGGTGTGGGCGTCGGTGTGGGTGTGGGCGTCGGCGTCGGCGTCGGGGTTGGCGTCGGGGTCGGAGTCGGCGTCGGCGTCGGAGTCGGCGTTGGCGTCGGCGTCGGCGGTGGAGGCGGTTCGTGGGTGTTGGTAATCACAAAACCACTCTCGGCATCCCCCGCGTACGTCGTCTCATAGCCATCGACCTTCACGGTCTCTTCTACCGTATAGGCAATCTCCTTGCCTTCGGCATACTTGTCCAACTCCGTCCAACTGTGCTTCCACTCGTTTTCCGCGCTCAGCGTCACGACTTCGCCGCAGGCCTTGCCGTCCGCCAGCAGCTGCACGGTGATGCTCGCCGGGCGCAGCTGATCCGCGTCATCCGCGTCGTCCCACTTCTTTTCTACCTTGACTTCGGTCTTCTCCGGCTCGTGGGTGTTGGTCATCGTGAAGACGAAGCTCTCCTCATCCTCCCGGCTCACGTTCACGGTATAGCCCTGGGGCACACGGACCTCTTCCACGCTGTACTGGATCTTTGCGCCGTCGGCAAACTTGTCAAGCTCCTTCCAGGTGTAGGTCCAATCGTTTTCCTCTCGGAGCGAAACCGGATCTCCCAGCTTTTCGCCATTGGCCAGCAGCTGTGCGCCGACACTCTCGGTGCGTTTGCCATCCTGATTCTCCCCGTCGTCCCAGCTCTTGCTTACCGTCACCTGGGTGTAGACCGTATTGGTGATCTCGTAGCCGTTCTCCTGGTCACCAGAGAGGATCGCCACATAGCCGTTCGGGACGCTGGGCTCTTTCACCTCGTAGGTGATCTCCGTGCCGTCGTGGTAGGCGTCCAGCTTTTCCCAAACATAGCTCCACTCGTTTTCTTCGCTGAGCTCCACCGGGTCCCCGCTGGCCTGCCCGTCCGCCAGCAGCTGCACGGTGATGCTCTCGTGACTTGTCTGGTCGTCGTTCCAGATCTTCTTGACAGACACATCCCGCGTCTCATACAGGCCCATATCCACGTTTCTTACAGAATGGAGATAGTGACCCGATTTGATGATATCGCTGAGCGAAGGCTGGGCATAGATCCCGGTAACGCCACTCAGCAACTGGCCGTTGTCATCATATTCGCCGTCCGTGTCCGAGTCAGTCGTATCCGGCTCTACGTCCTTGAGCGTCACATGATACTGCTTGTCAAAGGGCGCGCCGTCCGCTCTTACAAACTGCACGATGTACTCGCCCTCGGGCAGCTGTTCAAAGCTGTATCGACCGTTTTTCAGCTGCTGGCTCATCACCACTTCGCCGTTGACGGCCCGCGTTGCCTTGTACAGAACGGCCGTGATCTCCTGGTCCTTCACCAGCCGCTCGTCCTCCCCGCGAATCCCGTCATGGTTGTCGTCATACCAGACCAGACCCTCAAGGAAGCGGTTGATGATGCGGCCGGTTGCGTTAATCTCGATGCTGCCGTGCTCATTTGAGGTGGAGGCGTTGTTCCAGTAGGTGTCGCCCAAGCTGTTGCCTGTAGGCAGGATCGTCAAATCCACCGTCACGCTTTTCAGGGAGGATAACGGCCCGACCAGCACATAGGAAGTCATGTCTTCCGGCACGGTAATGACGCCATCGGATCCGATCGTCGCGCATATCCATTGCACGCCGCCGCTTTCTCCGCTTTCCTGAATCTCGTTCAGCTTGATCTTCTTGGAGGTCAGATTATGCCCCGCAGAATCCGTCGTGTACCACAGCGTGTAGTCGTTGACAGTCTTCCCCGCTTCCGGCGTAAGCTTCAAGTCGGTGACCGTATAGCTTCCGCTATAGCTGGAATCCAGTCCCGCCGTACCCTGGCCGCGCAGGCGCGGCAGCGTGGCCATCATGATCTGATTGTAGCTGCGCGTTGCGCTGTTGTTTTTGTAGGCAATCTTGTAATTCAGCGGCTGCTCCACTTCATAGTACTTCGGATTCAGCGTCTGGGTAATGCTCACATCGCCGTTGCTCAGCACGCGAATGGTATACGTTGTCAGCCTTCCGTTCGTACTGGTGGCGGGAATGCTATCCACTTCGGTGCTCATTCTCGCCGTATTTTTCAGCTGCGTCCCGCTTTTCTGACCCGGGTCGATGAGGGCTTTGTAGCGCAAGTCCGGGAAGCCGTCCTTGCTGATTTCCGCCCCTTCGATCACCCATTTCAGCGTTGTGGTGCCGTTGGAATTCTCCACCGCCGTGAAGCGAATGACGCCACCGTTTTCCTTATCAAAGGCGCACTCGGTAAAGACGGTTTCTCCATCTTCCTGCAGCTCCAGTCCGTTCTCCACCGTGCCGCTCAGGCCCACCTCGCTGTTGGGCACATAGCTGCCGCCAAAGGTCGCGGAATTGGGCATGTAGGTGAGGCCCTTCGGCAGGGTATCCGTGATCGTAATGGTCTCAGGATTTGGCCACGTTTCCAGACGTCCCAGATCAAATCCCGGCGTCAACTTATAGTCTACGATCGATTCGCCCGCGTCCAAACTGAAATCCGTCTTGTTGGCCGAATAGGCCGTTCTCATGGTATCGACGCCCTTGGTGATTCTGCTGGTATAGGCCACGATGGTGACGCTGTCGCCGTAATACTTGTGTCCGTTGCCGGCAGAGAAGGTTCCATCGGCGCTATAGCTCGCCTTTTTGAAATAGTCGCTGATCTTGCTCCCGCGGATGGTCATCCCCCGGTAGCAGCAGCCTCGGGCGCGGAAAAGCTCGGTGTACTGCGCCTTTTCCACCTCGTCTCCGTTCCGGTTGGCGCGAATGATGTCCGGGATCACCCCATCTTCCGGGATATCCCGCAGGCGAATGTAGCGATAGGCTGTCGTAAACTGCAGGGTCTTGCCAATCAGACCGAGATCGTCATTGACATACAAATATGCAACTGACCGGAATTCTTGGTCTTCGTTCCGAGGCGTCAGATCCACAAAGTGCGCCAGCACGCCTACGCATACGCCGTGCGCAGCGCTCCTAACCGGGTAATAGAGCAGATCCTCAATCTTTGCCTCCTGCTGCTCCTGGTCGCTTGCCCAGCCAGTGCCATCCGGCTTGTAGGCATAGTAAAACGTGGTGTTCTCGGCATTGCCATAGGCATTCAAGTTGCCTTGAATCGGATCCAGGTGCATCGTTTCCGTGTCGAACTTCATCAACGCGTCGTGCACGCCAACAGCATTGCTTCTCGCGCCTTTGGTTGTGTTCTCTGCGTACCAGAGCACGGATATCTTCTTGCCCGGCGTTGCTAAATCTTCGCCGGTATTCTGACTGAAGGCAATGGTGTTGGTATAGCAGCAGTTGATCGAATAGGTGCCGCCGGGAATTTGGAAATCCAGCGCCCGCTGCGCCTGGTCGTCGCTCGTGATCCGCTGCGCGTTATTCGTGCCCGGATCGTCTGCCACGGTTGTGCCGCTGGCAGACGTAGCGCGCATGTTGACAACCTGGGCGTTGAGCTTCACCGTCCCCTGGGTACCGTACTGCTCCTGGATTTTGTTTTCCGGCACCACCACCCAGAAAGCCCCCGCGGAGAAGCAGGCCTTATAGCAGTTCTTCACGCCGGTGCTCGCCGTGAAATAGGTGTTTTTCTGATCGGGATTGTTGGAGGGGAAGAATCCCCCGTTGATGGCGTAGTCATTGACCGTGCAGTGCAGCTTCAGCTGCGCGCCCTCCGTTGACTCAGCTACCGTCCAGTTGCCTCCGTCCCAACAGTAGGCAACCTGAGTAGTCCCTGAGCTCATCCAATAGCCCGGTTTCTTGTATGCATAATTGCCTGGAGGATAATTCCAGCAATACGGCGCGCCATATCTGGAGGCCCAGTCACAGCCTGCCAGCATTCTGCCATCCCAGAACGATCCGTTCAGGGTGTTGGGACCTGCATACCAAATCAGCGGTGCGTTGTCCCCGGTCAAGTCCACCGTAAGGAAATTGCCCGCGTTATTCGGATCCGGGTACTCAAACACGGCATGGATGATTACATCAAATTCAATGTCTCCCCGCGGGTATTCCACGCCCTTGAGCTTCTTGCTGTTGTCTCCGATCAGCTGCAGCGTCATGCCATAACCGGTATTCCAGCCATACACATTGCCCGCATCCTTGTTCCGCGCGGTATCTCCGCCCACGGAGAAGTCCCAGTTCTCGGGGCTCAACGTACCGCTGGGGTTGATGGTTTTAAGCTGGACGTTGAATTTCGGCACAGCGCTTACCATGGTTTCCGGCACGTCCGACAGGGTCTTGCTGTTTTCCCGGTTGCCGTCCATCCAGCTTCGGATGACGGGCTGAATGGTGCTGCCATTGGGCATGCCGTATACGTTCACGCTAAAGTCGATGATACCGGAAGCCGGCAACGCATACCCATTTTCCGGGTTGTCCGGATCCACCAGCTTTTTGGCAAAGGTATATACCGTTTTTCCGTCCAAAACCGTGCGCTTATACGTATAGCCTGTATCAGAAGTGCGCCAGTTGATGGTGGAAGCCAGGTCGATCTCTGCCTCCTCCAGGCTTACCGGCAGCTCGATTTCAAAGAAGATATAGTCCTTGTTGTAGTTGTCACGATTGCCATACGTCTGCGCGCTATAGGCCACACTATACGCAATGGAGTCAAAGGAGCGGACAACGTTGTTCTTGGGGCCATCGTCGTTGCCCGGATTGTTGTCGCTGTCCCAGCCTGCCGTTCCGTCGACCACTTCCACAAGCTTCAATTCCGATATGTAGCTGCGGGCCATATCCAGCAGGACAAAATTGCCCAAGGTCAGAGAATAGAACTCCGCCTCTCCTTTCTCGATTTTGTTGATGTGCTCCTGCATCACATGCACATCTTCGTCGGTCCCGCCGTCCGGCTGGTAGACCATACGCTGCGCCGTGACCGTGGTGTCAAATTCGTACACAAAGGTAATCTTGACCGCATTGAGCGGGTCCACCCGTCTTCCATCCTGATCCTCAAAATGGAAATTCGCACCGTAGGCAGACTTAATAGGAGATGCGCCCAGGCTGTCCTCGTAATACTGGTCATTCTTCAGCCCTTGAAGCCCGATTTCCCTGGCCACATCGTCATCCAAGCGCGTGGCCACCAGATGAAGCTGATCCAGCGGGACATCGAAATCCGAAGCATTCTCCACCTCAACCATCACGCTGAAATCGCCGAAGCTTTTCGTAAAGGTCGCGCCGGCACTGTCGCGCAGGCGGTGATTCGCTTGGAACGCAAGCTGAACCTTCCCGGCCAGATAAAGGGAAGACAGCTTGCCCACGTGGGCGAGGATCGCCTCTTCGGTCAGCGTTGCCTCCGTGCTGACCACATTGCCTTCCTCATCCGTCCAGTTCACGAAATCATAGCCCGGCTTGGGCAGGGCCGTTGAGCCCGCCAAAGCAACGTTCGCATCCATTTCCGGAGGTGGCGACAGCTCTGTGCAAATTCTCGGATAAGCAGTGACACTGGTACTTTCCGATTTGCTGCTTACTCTTCCGCCCATATCCGAAGAATACGACACTCGCATGATGGGCCTAAGGGGGTGAACAACCAGCAGCCTCCACGGATGCAACACCGTGCTTGTTCTGTACGCCGTCGTCGTCTCAATGCATCTGTTATCCATGTCGATCACGCTGTTGGTCAGCGGTATGACATTGCTGCCATCGTCAACAAAGGCAAAAAAGAAAGCGAAAGAACGAATGCTATTGGGCAGGTCGATACTGCTAGGGAAATAAAGCCGAAGTGTTATGTCTCCCCGAGGGAGTACCTCATCGCCGTTGGCATCCACAAAGTGAAAGCCCATAGTGTTGTATTCCAGCTGATGCTTCCCCTCCAACAGTTCACTATAGATTGCATAACCGGCATCCGATGGGCGATAATATCCAGACCCGATCGCGCCCTCCAGAACCAGTTGCGTACCCACTGGGAATTCCCCGGAAACGCTGATCGTTTCCGTATCCTCGTAATGCGTAGCACCCAGAGTCATGTACGCATATTCCACCTCGCCGGAGCGGGCAGGCGCCTCGCGTTTGGTTTCTTTCTTGACCAGCGCAAACTGACCGGGCGCTTTCGCCGTAAAGCAAAAGCTCTCGGTTTTTGCATCGTATGTATAGGAAAGCTCTTCGCCCTGCTTCGCCTCCGGAGCAAAATACACCAGCTTGCCTTCCACGGCCTTCATGCCGCGAAAGACCAGGGTAACTCCCTCATCTGGCAGATTGCCTTCTACCAGCCGGATCTCCCAGGCGTGCAGCAGCTTGCCTCCCGCCAGTTCGGCGAGAGACTGCGTCTCCTTGCCAGCCGGATCCAGCTCGGTCACCGACAGCTTCGCGTTCTCACTCAGCCCCTCGGCGCTGACCGTGACCTCGGCTGTGAGCAGCTTTGCCTCCACCTGCGCGGGCTTCTCCGTCTCCTTGGGCGGTTCCGTCTCCGCAGGAGGCTCTGTCTCCGCAGGCGGCTCTGTCTCCGCAGGCGGCTCCGTCTCCGCGGGCGGCTCCGTCTCCGCAGGCGGTTCCGTCTCCGCAGGCGGTTCCGTCTCCGCAGGAGGCTCTGTCTCCGCGGGCGGCTCCGTCTCCGCAGGCGGTTCCGTCTCCGCAGGAGGCTCTGTCTCCACAGGCGGCTCCGTCTCCTCAGGCGGCTCCGTCTCCGCGGGCGGCTCCGTCTCCGCGGGCGGCTCCGTCTCCGCGGGCGGCTCCGTCTCCTCAGGCGGCTCCGTCTCCGCAGGCGGCTCCGTCATGGCGGGAGGCTCCGTCCCTGTGCCCTCTGATGCGTAGCCAGTCGTCGGCAGCATGGAAAACAGCATCATCAACGCCAACAATAGACTTAAGATTCTCTTTCTCGATCTCATAGGACCTCCGATTCCATCTATCAATAAGCACGCCGCAGCACATAACGTCATGATAGATCTTTTATTCAATACTATTTAAATAATTACAGTTCTTTCGAGGAGCATA
>CACZSJ010000233.1 GCA_902783825.1 Oscillospiraceae bacterium
CCGCATGGTGTTTGTGGGCGCGGGCAACGACAAGGACGAGGTGATGGCCTATGCCCATTCTCTTGGGCTGGACGGCCGGGTGATCTTCTGCGATCCCATCCACGACCGAAACCGGATCCGTGCCTGGTATTGCCGGGCGGACCTGTTTCTCTTCCCCTCCACCTTCGACACCAACGGTCTGGTGGTTCGGGAGGCGGCGGCCTGCGGCCTGGCCAGCGTGCTGGTGGCGGGAAGCTGCGCGGCGGAGGACATCCGAGACGGGGAGAACGGCTTTCTCATAGAGGAAAACGCCGAAGCCATGGCCGCGTTGCTGGATCGTCTGCTGGACCAGATGCCCACCATGCGCCGGGTAGGGGACTGCGCCCAGCATAGCATCTATATTTCCTGGGAGAGCGCGGTTGGCAGAGCCTACGCACGCTATGGCGACGTGATCGAGAACTATCGCAGTGGCCGCTATCCGGAGCACGACAAGCTCTCCGACGAATTTTTCCGCGGCATGGCGGCGGCGATGGATTTGCGCAACCGACATAAGGAGCGGGAGCGGCGACTGCGGCAGGAAGTTCACAACAGCTATGAGCAACTGCGCACGGATCTGGAAGAGGAAAAGAAAAAATGGGCGGCCCACATAGCGGAGTATTACCAATCCATGGACCGCTTTCTTTGAGATTAGGAAGCGCGTTGCCGTAGATGTGGGCGAAATAACAAAAAATGCTCGTTATGTGGACGATTTATTGACACAAACGCAAAAACGAGCGTATCATAAAACTGGCAATTATTATCATACGCTGCGGAAACAGCCGCGGGAAGAAAAGGAAGGGGCTTCCGGACTGCGGTTCGGAAGCCTTTGTGAAAGTGTTTAACAATGAAAGAAGTGAGGGCATGAAGAAGAGTTACCATAAGAGAGGACACGCCGTTTTAGCCTTGTTGCTGGTGGTGGTGATGCTGTTGGGCATCCTGCCCTTGAGCGCCATGGCGGCGGAGGAGCCGAGCCCCAGCGCGGAACCGATTCCCAGCGCGGAGCCGATTCCCAGTACGGAGCCGAGCCCCAGCACGGAGCCGAGCCCCAGCACGGAGCCCAGCCCCAGCACGGAGCCCAGCCCCAGCGCGGAGCCGAGCCCCAGCACGGAGCCGAGCCCCAGCACGGAGCCGAGCCCCAGCGCGGAGCCCAGCCCGGCCGTAGAGCCGAGTCCGAGCTCCACGCTGGCACCCACGCTGGATAGCCAGGTGAAGGGGATCAGCGGCGCGGCGGACGGTCTGGCAGAGGGCGCTTTGCTGCGTTTGCGGGAACTGACGGAAAAGGAAACGGCGCAGCTTGCGGAGAGCCTCAAGGGCTTTGACCGTCTGTACGCGTTGGACATTTCTCTGGAGGGAGATCTTGCCCGGAAGGAAGCGCAGCTTGAGCTGCGCGGCCTCAGTCTGCCGGAAAAGGCACGGCTGCTGCATTTCACCGGGACGGAGAACTATGAGGAGTTGCCCTTCCAGTACGAGGCAAAGGAGAAGATCGTGCGCTTTGCCAGCGCCAGTTTCTCTCCCTTTGTGTTCGTGGTGGAGGCTGCGCCGGCAGAGAAGGCCGGCGGCCCGCTGCGCATGCCGCTGGACACTCCGAAGCTCGAGGTCTCCCTATCGGATCTGGACAGCCTGGAAAAAGACGGAGATGTGTATCTCTACCACATCCGCACGGACACCAGCCGTTCCGTCCAATTGACCTTCAACACAAATCTTTATACCGGCGAAGCGCTGGACGTTGTAGTTCAACTGCCCAAATACGGCTTCAAGTTTGCTGACAACCTGGTGAATGATCTGAAGCAGCAAAGCAACCTGAGCAATGTGCGCAGGTTGAGAACGGCACTCTACTTTACCATCAACGCGAACGTGCGGGAGCAGTTTTTGCTGGATCTTCAGACAGCGTATAGACCCTTCGAATACAGCGACTGTAAGGAGCTTATGGAGACAGGCTGGCTGGACTCGCCGATCGACGTTACGGTTACCGGCCCGGACGGCACAGAGCTTGCGCATGACAACGCCCTTGTGTTCCGGCCCATCGTCAACGAGGATCCCTCGATCTTTGACGTAAAGCCGCGGGAACGCACGATCACCGGCGATGCGCGCATCACCAATACGACTGGCTTTGATCCTTATCGGGGTCATGTGCTCTTCCTGTCGGAGTATTTGAAGCTGACTTTGCCTGCCGTTGGATATGAGGATACCACGCTGGTGCAGCTCAAGCAGATCCGGGTCTACAATCCCTGTCCGGAAAAGATCAAGTTGAAATATGTTCGGTATGACAACAGCAATCCTTCTTCCAATTATTATTGGTCCTTTACCGACAGTTCAGGTTATCGTTGGTCGTGCGATCTGCAGGAGTATACCAACGACAAAGGGGTATATTATGTGCTGGATGCGGGGGACCGGGTCACATATAACGATAAGTCTAGAACTAGCCAGAATCCGGATACTATCAATTACGCCGACAACTATGAATGGGTCGTCAGGGACGAATATGACTATCTGGACGAGACTGGCGGAATTAGCTACCAGGCGCCGGACCTTGAGATTTACTACCGGCTGCCGGGAGACACAGAGGACCGCGTGGTGACGCGACCGGGCCTCAAGCTGACCACCTACCCTGTGGAAAGCAGCGATAATTACGGCATCTATGAGGCCAATATGAAAAAGACCGGGGCCAACAGCAATGTGAAGGTCACGCCCGGGGCTCACTATGAAAAAGTGGCCGTCGGCGGCGCATACATGATCAGCACCTTGGTCAACGGGACGGAAATGCGCCCACCCCAGAGCGATGTCACCCTCTCCTTCCGTATCCCCTATGAAATCCGGCCGACCAGACTCAGGTTTAGCTCACAGTCTATGAACGTTACGTCGGAGAAAACGGTGCTCTATATCACGAATGAATCCGGCGAGGAAAGAAGTCTGACTGTCGCCGGTATAGGCGAGACCGGCACCGGCGAGGTTAGTTTTGATGTGACTACGGTGCTCGGGCCGGGTGAGCGCCTGTCCGGATTTGATGTGTACTGCAGTGAGGTTCCCCTCCGGTCAGACAAAACGGAGGTACCCACCGTCAAACTTGATTTTGACGTGACCGAAACGCGCGAGGATGGCAGCGCTCTTGAGAGCGGCCTTCTGCACATCCCGATGACATGCAACTTCCATGAGCTGGGTGTGGTGAAAGAGGCGGGCGCGAACTATTTCTATCTCCAGGTTGTTCCAAAACAATGCCGCACCCTGGCCAGCCGGAGGCCCAATAATGTTTCCCATCCGTACATGCGCAACCTGCTCAATGAGGAAGAATGCAGGATCACCGAGTATGTGGACTGGCGCTGCACACCTGGCGGAGCATACCGGGACTATATGGAAAATCCGGTGCTCGAGCTGCAGATGTCGGCCACCGGGATCAACAACCTCGCCGAGGGCGAGACGCCCATGACCTTCTTGGAGTATATAACGCTGCCGTATAACAACATGGATGGCTGGCGCGTCGACTATACGGCCTACAATCCAACGACCGGCCAAACCCGAAACGGCAGCAAACAACTCGGGTGGAGCGGTTCTGTCTCAGCCTCGTGGGATTTGGAGGATGGCGAGTACTTTACCGCGGTCAAGTTTTCCTATGAGGGACGCTGGACGATCAAGCGGGAGGATAAGAACTTTACCTGGGGTGTGACTGACGATAAACCAATCGATCGGGCTGCTCTGCTGCAGAACGTCTATGTCAAACTGCGGGCGAACAACTTCGACGGGGAACATATCACGCTGCAAAAGAATGCCAATCTCACGCTGCGCTATAAATTGACCCATGGCGGAAGCTGCAATGTAAGCGCGCACACCAAGCCGACCGGACAGCTGGATTCGTATTACAGTTCGCCCAGCTGTGTCAACCTTGTCTCGGATGTGGAATACCGGATCGCCCAGGACGAGATGGAGACGCCTGCAAGGCTTAGCAACTACTCCACCGACTACGGCTCCAGCTCGACCCCCGTGGTCATGCAGGGCGGCACCCTGATCCAGAATTTTAAACTGCCTGTTAAGAATACGCCTTCGGGCTCTCCCAGCCAGGGAATCACTGCATCTTTCCCCAAAACCACCTGGATTGAACTGCGGGATCCGAATTTGGAGCTGAATCCTGCGGAAGCCAACTTCGCGAAGTTTCTGAACAAGGTTGGCATGACCATCGATCAGTTCAGTACCGTCACGATCAACGGCAAGCGCTGGATTTGCATACAGATTGAAGACGGCCACAGCTCTTGGACGCAGCTGCTGAATCTCCCGCTGCGGGTCTTCAACCGGCACCCGGTTGGCACCGTGAATCCCTTCGGCGACATCTATATGGATTTCGGCAGCGGTCTGCCTGAAATCTATGACGGCGGCGAGGAAAGCGGATACCGCAAGGTCACGCTGGTCGAGCCCGTCCCAGACGTCAATGGCCTCATGGGAGACGGCGACACAAGCACACCGCGCCTGTGGCACTGGGACGCCAGCCACTTGAGCTATACGATCAATAAGGCCAGCTTCCAGGGCGCTGTCGTCTACCCGGGCAAGAACGATGAAATCGACTACGGCGGACGAACCGCTTTTGCCCAGGGCGAGCGGGAGACGCTGATTGCCGATGTGTTCATCGGCTCGGTGGAGAGCACCCTGGACAGCCACGACGTAGAGACCATTCTGGAGCTTCCGGACGCTGCCTCGGACAGTGGCTTCGCCCTCTATCTGCGCGGCCCGGCCTCGGTCAAATTCAGCACCGGCGACCCCGTCGTCACCTTCTCCTACAGCGTCGATGGGGAGACCTACGTGGCGGGAGACCAGGTGGCCGACTGGAAGAGCATCCGTTTCGCCAAGATCCATCTTGATGTGCTGCAGCCGCCCGAAGGCGTGCAGGTCGAACTGCCGCTGATGACCGATGCCGATGCGACGACCGAACTGAGAACGGTGGAACTGGGCGGCGAGTGGCGCTATCGGCTGGAAAACGGTGGATTCCAAAGCTGGCAGCCGCTGGTTCCGGCAACGTATGCGTACTGCAATGCCCCCATCGTTTCCGTGCAGAAACGGCTGCTGGATGCGCAGAACGGATTGATGTCCTTCGAGGACAGCTGGTTCAGCTTCGACATCACAGCCGTGGATGGCGCGCCGGCTCCGATGGAGAGCCACGTCTTTGCCACTGCTTATGACAAGGACACTGCCAGCGGCGGCAGGATTGCATTTGCCATCCCCTGCGATGGCCCCGGCACCTACAAGTATGAGGTGCAGGAGGTCATCCCCGAGGAGAGCGAGCGGATCCCCAGCGTTGTGTACGCGAGCAATCCGCTTACCGTCACGGTCAATGTGAATCAGAATGCAAGTACGGGCGAGTTCACGGCGTCGATTCTCAGCGGAAGCAGCATTACCAACCGGATCCAGCGACAGCTCATTGGGGTCCGCAAGATCTGGGAAGACGCTGACAATGCGGAGAGGTTGCGTCCTTCGCGGTTGACAATCGAACTGCTGGACACAGAAGACGAGGAATTCTGTCAGACCATATACCTGTCCAGTTCCACTTACACGACTGTTTGGGTTCCCGTCTACAGGGGATTTTCCAATGAGAAGATCACCTATACAGCGAGAGAGCCCGAGGTTCCGGAGGGCTACCGCAGCACAGTCAGCAGCGACGAGGAGACCGGCATTGTCATCACCAACACCCGCGTGATCGATATCCCGGTGGGAAAAACCTGGGATGATGCAGAGGATCAGGACGGCATCCGCCCGGACTCCGTTACGATCAAGCTGCTGGCAGACGAAGAAGAGACGGAGCAGACGCTGACACTCTCGGAAGAAACCGAATGGACGGGCAGCTTCGAGGGGCTTCCCAAGTACCAGGGAAAGACGCCGATTGTGTACACCGTGGCCGAAGAGACGATCGAGGGCTATGAGCCGGAGATCACGGGCGACGCGGAGACTGGCTTCGCCATCGCCAACTGGCATGAACCATACACGACTGAGATCCTGGTGACCAAGACCTGGGACGACGCGGAGGATAAGGACGACATCCGCCCGGATTCCGTTACGATCAAGCTGCTGGCAGACGGAGAAGAGACGGAGCGGACGCTGACGCTCTCGGAAGAAAACGAATGGACGGACAGCTTCAGCCAGCTGCAGAAAAACAGCGGCGGCGAGGCGATTGCGTACACCGTGGCTGAGGAGCCTGTCGAGGGTTATGAGCCAAAGATCAGCGGCGATGCGGAGACCGGCTTTGTGATCACCAACCGGCACGAGCCCGCGCCGCCGGTGAAGCATACGATCACCTATGCGCTCAATGGCGGCACGTATCAGGGCAATCCGGCGGACATTGTGGAGAGCCACGAACATGGCACGGAGATCCAGATCCACGAGGCGCCTGTTCGGGAGGGCTATGTGTTCCTGTACTGGAAGGGATCGGAATACCAGCCGGGCGACAGCTACACGGTGACGGAGGATCACACCTTCACGGCTCAGTGGGAGGAGGAAGCGACCCCGAC
>CACZSJ010000234.1 GCA_902783825.1 Oscillospiraceae bacterium
CCCGGCTCCGCCTTTAAGCCCTGCACGGCCATCGCCGCGCTCAGTAAGGGCATCATCAATACTGAGGACAAGGTCAAGTGCGAGGGCGTGTTCACCAAGTACGCCGCCGAAGGCTACGCGCCTCAGTGCTGGATCTGGACCGCCATCGAGAACGAGAACCTGACCCATCCGGAGGAAAACGTCACCACCGCCCTGCGGGATTCCTGCAACTTCTTCTTCTACACCGTGGGCGAACAGCTGGGCGTTGACGATATGGGCGACTATGCCCACGCCTTCGGCCTGGGCGTGAGCACCGGCATCGAGCTGGTGGAGACAGTGGGCAACATGTCCAATCAGGCAAACCACGCGGACTATACCGGCACCGTGTGGCGTATCGGTGATACGCTGCAGGCCGCCATCGGACAGTCCGACTCCATCTTCTCCCCCTTGCAGCTGGCCGAGTACTGCGCCACCGTGGCCAACGGCGGCACCCGCTACTCCGCCTCCGTGCTCAAGGCCATCCGCAGCTACGACTACGGCGAGAAGCGCTACGAGCGGGAGCCCAGCGTGCTGTCCATCGTCCAGTCCGCCGAGTACAACTGGGACGCGGTGCATCTGGGTATGTATCAGGTGCTTAACGACTACATCAACGAAGCCAACGTGCAGGAGTGGGCCACCTGTCCCTGGGTCTGCGCCGGCAAGACGGGAACCGCCCAGAAGGGCGAAAAGATCACCAACGACGGCATCTTCCTGTGCTACGGGCCGTACAAGGATCCGGAAGTGGCCATCGCCGTGGTGGTGGAGCGAGGCGGCAGCGGCGCCAGCGTGCAGTTTATCGCCCGGCGCATCATGGACGCCTACATCAACATCCACTCCTATACCGACACCTCCGACGCGGAGATGCAGCTTCTGCGCTGAGCGGAGAAAAAAATTGCATTCCCGCCTTGCGCGCAGGGGCCGGGGTGGAGTATAATGAATCGATACAGATGAAAAAACGCAGGCGCGTCCGAAGGATGCGCAGGGCATTCCCGATGGGAGAAGGAGGAGCGCATGAATATTGCTCTGATGGCGCACGATCGAAAGAAAGAGCTGATGGTCCAGTTTTGCATTGCCTACTGTGGCATTTTGGCGGAGCATAGCCTCTGCGCCACCCACGTGACCGGCAAGCTGGTCAGTGAGGCCACAGGCCTGCCTGTGACCCTGTATATGCACGCCGAGCAGGGGGGCGCCCAGCAGATTGCCTCCCGGATCTCTTTCAACGAGATCGACCTGGTGCTGTTTTTCTGCGATCCGGCCAATCCCAAAGGCTTTGACGACATCAACAAGGTGGAGCGCCTGTGCGATCAGTATCAGATCCCCTTTGCCACCAACGCCGCCACGGCGGAGGTGCTGGTGCAGGGTCTGCGCCGGGGCGACCTGGATTGGCGCAACATCGTCAACCCCCAGCGGCGCTGAGGCGCCCGCGGGCGGTTTTTTCAGCAGAACAACAGAACGGGCACGGCCTTCCAGCCGTGCCGCTGTTCGTGTTATAAGGAGATTATCATGGCAAAAGTCGCACCCAGAACCCTCTCCGGCTTTATGGAGCTGCTGCCGGAAGAGCAGATGAAAATGGAAAAAATGATGGCGCTGCTGCGCCGCAGCTACAGCCTCTACGGCTTCAGCCCCCTGGACACCCCGGTGATCGAGGCCGCCCAGGTGCTGCTGGCCAAGGGCGGCGGGGAGACGGAAAAGCAGATCTACCGCTTCCAGAAGGGAGACAGCGATCTGGCTTTGCGCTTCGATCTGACGGTGCCCCTGGCCAAGTACGTGGCCGGGCACTACGCCCAGCTGAGCTTTCCCTTCCGCCGCTACCAGATCGGCAAGGTCTACCGGGGAGAGCGGGCCCAGCGGGGCCGCTTCCGGGAGTTTTACCAGGCGGACATCGACGTGATCGGCGACGGGAAGCTGGACATCCTCAACGAGGCGGAGATCCCCGCCATCATCTACGATACCTTCAGCCGCCTGGGGCTTCGGCGCTTTCAGATCCGGGTGAACAACCGCAAGCTCCTCAACGGCTTCTACGCCATGAACGGCATGAGCGAGAAGGCCGGGGAGATCATGCGCCTGGTGGACAAGCTGGACAAAATCGGCCCCCAGAAGGTCAAGCAGCTGCTGATCGAGGAGCTGCAGATGCGGCCCTACAAGACGGAAAACGTCCTGGACTTTATGGCCATCCGGGGCAGCAATCAGGAGGTCATCGCCCGGCTGGAGAATTTCCGGGGCATGGACGAGACCTTCGACCAGGGGCTGGAGGAGCTGCTGGCGGTGACCCGCTATCTGCAGGCCTTCGGCGTGCCGGAGGAGAACTTCGCCATCGACCTGAGCATCGCCCGGGGTCTGGATTACTACACGGGCACCGTGTACGAGACCACCATCACCGACCATCCGGAGATCGGCTCGGTGTGCTCCGGCGGGCGCTACGACAATCTGGCGGAGTACTACACGGACAAGCAGCTGCCCGGGGTGGGCATCTCCATCGGGCTGACGAGGCTGTTTTACGTGCTGCAGGAGCAGGGCATGCTCTCCCAGGAACTGATCACCGCCCCCTGCGACGCGCTGATCCTGCCCATGACGGAGCAGCTGGATTTCGCCGTGTCCGCGGCCACGGTGCTGCGGCAGGAGGGCGTGCGCACCCAGCTTTACGGAGAACAGAAGAAATTCAAGGCCAAGATGGCCTACGCGGATAAGATCGGCGCGCCCTTCGCCGTGCTGGTGGGTGAGGACGAGATCGCCCAGGGTCTGCTGACGGTGAAGGATATGCAGAGCGGCCAGCAGCAGAAGCTGAGCCCGCGGGAGGCCGCCCGTTTCATTCGGCGGCAGGTGCAGGTCCGCAACGACCGGCCCCTGGTGCTGGGATAAGGAGGAAGAACAGATGATGCAGTCGAGAAGCCATACCTGCAACGAGCTGCGTATGGAGCACGTGGGGCAGAAGGTGAAGATCGTAGGCTGGATGGAGAACGTCCGGGAAGTGGGCAGCAACCTGGCCTTTGTGGTGCTGCGGGACTTTTACGGCACCACCCAGGTGGTGGTGGAGACCGAGGAGATGATGCGCCTGGTCAAGAGCCTGAACAAGGAGTCCACCATCTCGGTGGAGGGTCTGGTTCGGGAGCGGGCCAGCAAGAACCCCAAGCTCCCCACCGGGGAGATCGAGGTGCTGCCGGAGAAGATTCAGCTGCTGGGGCGCTGCCGCTACAACGAGCTGCCCTTTGAGATCAACCGCAGCCGGGAGGCGGACGAGAGCCAGCGGCTGCGCTACCGCTATCTGGATCTGCGCAACCCCGCCGTCAAGCAGAACATCATCCTGCGCTGTCAGGTGGTGGCCGCCCTGCGGCAGGCCATGACGGAGCAGGGCTTCCTGGAGATCACCACCCCCATCCTCACCGCGTCCTCGCCCGAGGGCGCCCGGGATTATCTGGTGCCGGCGCGCAAGCATCCGGGTCAGTTCTACGCCCTGCCCCAGGCGCCCCAGCAGTTCAAGCAGCTGCTGATGGCCGCCGGCTTCGACCGCTATTTCCAGATCGCCCCCTGCTTCCGGGACGAGGACGCCCGGGGCGACCGGAGCCCGGGAGAATTCTATCAGCTGGATATGGAGATGGCCTTCGCCGGGCAGGACGACGTGTTCGCCGTGCTGGAGCAGGTGCTGCCGCCCATTTTCGCCCGCTACGGCCGCTACAATCTGGCCTCCGCCGCGCCCTTCCGGCGCATTCCCTACCGGCAGGCCATGGAGGATTACGGCACCGACAAGCCGGATCTGCGCATCGACCTGCTGGTGCGGGAGATCACGCCTCTGGTGCAGGGGACGGACTTTCCGCCCTTCGCGCCGGGCAACTGCGTCAAGGCCGTGGCCGTCTCGGACTGCGCCCTGACCCGCAAGCAGATCGACAAGCTCTGCGCCGACGTGGAGGTGCAGGCGGGCAGCAAGCCCTACTGGTTCCGTCTGGATGAAAACGGGGAGCTGGTGGGTGGCGTGGCCAAGTTCCTCACCGATCGGAAGGACGCGCTGGTGCGGGAGCTGGGGCTCAAGCCCAACAGCCTGGTGGGTCTGGCCGCCGGGGAAAAGAATCAGGCCGTGAAGACCGCGGGCGTGCTGCGCAGGCAGCTGGGTCTGGCGGCGGACGGCCATATGGACAAGGAACGCTATGAATTCTGCTGGATCGTGGACTTCCCCATGTACGAGATCGGGGAGGAGAGCGGACAGCTGGAGTTCTGTCATAATCCCTTCTCCATGCCCTCCGGCGGGCTGGAGGTGCTGGAAAAGGCCCATCGGGGGGAGATCGACCCCCTGAGCATCACCGCCGATCAGTACGATCTGGTCTGCAACGGGGTGGAGCTGTCCTCCGGCGCGGTGCGAAACCACGATCCGGAGATCATGCTGCGCGCCTTTGAGCTGGTGCGCCTGGGCGAGGAGGACGTGAAGAACAAATTCCCCGCCATGTACAACGCCTTCTGCTACGGCGCGCCGCCCCACGCGGGCATCGCCCCGGGGGTGGATCGGATGGTCATGCTCCTGGCGGGAGAGGACAGCATCCGGGAGGTCATTCCCTTCCCCATGAACAAGAACGCCCAGGATCTGATGATGGGCGCCCCCGGACCGGTGAGCCAGGCGCAGCTGGACGAGCTGCACATCGCCCTGGTGGGGGAGACGGAGGAAGACTGAGCCTTCGGCTATCGCATATTCGCAAGGAAAGGCGGTGAGGGCTGATGTATGCCAGCATGCAGAGTCTGGGCGTCAGCGGCGTAGGCGGCTACGGCGTGACGGTGGAAGTGAACATTGCCTCGGGTATGCCCGGCTTTGACATCGTGGGTCTGCCCGACGCCGCCGTGAAGGAGGCCCGGGAACGGGTGCGCGCGGCGGTGAAAAACAGCGGCTACCGCTTCCCGGTGAGCCGGCTGACGGTGAATCTGGCCCCCGCCGACCGGAAAAAGGCGGGCACGGTCTACGACCTGCCCATGCTGCTGGGCATCCTGGCCGCCAGCGGGGAGCTGGAAAAGCCCGGCGCGGACTGCGCCTTTATCGGGGAGCTGTCCCTCAGCGGGCAGCTGCGCCCGGTGAGCGGTGCTTTGCCCATGGCTCTGGCCGCCCAGCGGCTGGGGATCCGGGAGCTGTTTGTCCCGGCGGAGAACGCCCCGGAGGCGGCCTTCGCCCAGGAGCTGCAGGTCTACCCGGTGGCGGATCTGAGGCAGCTGCTGCGGCATCTGCGGGGGGAGGAGCGTCTCTCTCCCGCCGCCGCGCCCAGCCCGGAAAGCCTGGGCGGCGCCCTGCCGGACTTCGCCGACGTGAAGGGGCAGGAGAACGTAAAGCGCGCCCTGGAAATCGCCGCCGCCGGAGGGCACCACATTCTGATCGTGGGGCCGCCGGGCGCGGGCAAGTCCATGATGGCCAAGCGCCTGCCGGGCATTCTGCCGGAGATGAGCCGGCAGGAGATGATCGAGAGCACGGAAATCTGGTCCGTGGCGGGGCTGACCGGAAGGGAGCGGCCCATCGTGGCCCAGCGGCCCTTCCGCGCGCCCCATCACACGGTTTCCGCCGCGGCCCTGGCCGGGGGCGGACAGAATCCCCGACCCGGGGAAATCAGCCTGGCCCACAACGGGGTGCTGTTTCTGGACGAGCTGCCGGAGTTTCGCAGCGACGCGCTGGAGGTGCTGCGCCAGCCCTTGGAGGACGGGGTGGTGACCGTGTCCCGGGTGGCGGGAACCCTGCGCTTTCCCAGCCGCTTCATGCTGGTGTGCGCCATGAACCCCTGCAAGTGCGGCTGGCACGGGCATCCCTCGGGCCGCTGTCGCTGCAGCGAGGCGGAGGTGCGCCGCTACCAGAGCCGGATCTCCGGGCCGCTGCTGGATCGGATCGACCTGATCGTGGAGGTGCCGGCCCTGGAATACGAGGAGCTGCGGCGGCGCAGCGGGGCGGAGCCCAGTCAGGCCATCAAGGCCCGGGTGGACGCGGCCCGGCGGATCCAGCGCAGCCGCTTCGGCCAGGGCGGCGCCTGCAACGGACAGATGGACAGCGCCCAGCTGCGGCGCTTCTGCCCCCTGGATGGGGAGAGCGAGAGTCTGATGAAGCAGGCCTTTGACAGCCTGGGCCTCTCGGCGCGGAGCTACGACCGGATTTTGCGGGTGGCGCGAACCATCGCGGATCTGGAGGGCGCGGAGGCCATCGGCCCCGGCCACATCGCCGAGGCCATCCAATACCGCAGCTATGCCCTGTCGGAGCAATAGCCGGGAAACAGGCAGCAAACAGGATCGGAAAGGATCGTTATGAAGGATATTATTCTCTGCAAGCTGGGGGAGATCGTGCTCAAGGGGCTCAATCGCCGCAGCTTTGAACAAAAGCTCATGGGCAACGTGCGCCGGAGGCTTCTGGGGCTGGGCAAGTTCCGGCTGAGCCTGATGCAGTCCACCCTCTACGTGGAGCCGGAGGACGAGAGCGCCGATATGGACGCGGCCTTTGACGCCCTGCAGGACGTGTTCGGCATCATCAAGCTCAGCCGTGCCGCCGGCTGCGAAAAGGACAAGGACGCCATCGCCGCCCTGGCCATCGCCTATCTCCGGGAGGAGATGCTGCGCGCCGGGAGCTTTAAGGTGGAGTCCAAGCGCAGCGACAAGAGCTTCCCCATGACCAGCCTCGAGCTGAGCCGCTACGTGGGCGGCGCCCTGGCCGAGGCCTATCCCGGCTGCCGGGTGGACGTGCACGCGCCGGAGCTGATGGTGCATCTGGAGGTGCGCGACACCGCCGCCTACGTCCACGCCGCCCCGGTCCAGGGGGCCGGCGGCATGCCCGTGGGCTCCAACGGCACGGCGGTGAGCTTGCTGTCCGGCGGCATCGACAGCCCCGTGTCCAGCTATATGATCGCCAAGCGGGGCGTGCATCTGATCCCGGTGCATTTCTTCTCCTTCCCCTATACCTCCCAGCAGGCCAAGGAGAAGGTGATCGAGCTGGGGCAGATCCTGACCCGCTACTGTGGAAACATGACCCTGGAGGTGGTGCCCTTTACCCGCATCCAGGAGGAGATCCGGGACAAGTGCCCGGAGGAATACTTTACGCTGATCATGCGCCGCTTTATGATGCGCATCGCCCAGCGGATCGCCCGAGACTGCAAGGCCTCGGCCATCGTCACCGGGGAGAATCTGGGTCAGGTGGCCAGCCAGACCATGGAGGCCATGGCTTCCACCCAGGCGGTGCTGCAGCTGCCGGTGCTGCAGCCGCTGATCGGCATGGACAAGGAGGAGATCGTGACCCTGGCCCGGAAGATCGGCACCTTCGACACCTCCATCCTGCCGTACGAGGACTGCTGCACCGTCTTTACCCCGCGGCATCCCCGAACCC
>CACZSJ010000235.1 GCA_902783825.1 Oscillospiraceae bacterium
GCCCCGTCCAGAGGCAGCAGACCCATCCGCTGCAGCTTTTCCCAGGCGGCGCCGACCTCCCGCAGGGTCAGGCACAGGGCGCCCGCCGCCTGCTCCGCCTCCGCCTGTGGCTGGCTGAGCAGATAGAGATAGAGCAAAGCCACGTCCCCGTCATGGGCGCGCAGCAGGGCCGAGAGGGCCCGGGCGCTTATGGACTTGTAGCCGTCCCTGGATGACATGGCGTGACCTCGCTTGAAAAGTTTACAGATTGTTTGGAAGCCTGCTGTATTATACCATCAAAAGAGACTTGTCGCAAGGCTTAGATTTGTGATATAATGCAGGTTGTCGTATTATGCGAATACGCAAACGAGCAAGAGGAGCGAGATATGATAGAACTGCTCTCCCCCGCCGGCTCTCCCGAGGCCGTCATTGCCGCCGTGCAAAACGGCGCGGACGCGGTGTATCTGGGGCTGGGGGATTTTAACGCCCGCCGGGGCGCCAAGAATTTCTCCGACGAGGAATTTCAAAAAGCCCTGCGCTACTGCCACATCCGGGGCTGCAAGGTCTACGTGACCCTGAACACCCTGGTGGGGGATCGGGAGATGGAGCGGGCCATCAACGCCGCCGCCCTGGCCTCCGGCATGGGCGCCGACGGCATCATCATCCAGGACCTGGGCCTGGTCAAGGCCCTGCGGGACGCCCTGCCGGACATCCCCCTGCACGCCAGCACCCAGATGAGCATTCACAATCTGGCCGGGGTGGAAGTGGCCGCCGAGATGGGGCTGACCCGGGCGGTGCTGGCCAGGGAGCTGAGCCTGGAACAGATCAAATTCATCACCAAGCACGCCTCCATCGAGACGGAGGTGTTTGTGCACGGGGCGTTGTGCTTTTGCTACTCGGGCCAGTGCTATATGTCCGCCATGATCGGCCGGCGCAGCGGCAACCGGGGCATGTGCGCCCAGCCCTGCCGGATGCAGTACAGCCTGGGCACGGCGCAGGAGGACTATCCCCTGAGCCTCAAGGACAACTGCCTGGCGGATCGGCTGCGGGAGCTGGAGGACGCCGGGGTGGCCTGCCTGAAGATCGAGGGGCGCATGAAGCGGCCCGAGTATACGGCCATCGTCACGGACATCTATGCCAAGGCTCTCAAGGAGCGGCGCAAGCCCAGCGCCGAGGAGATGCGCCTGCTGGAGCAGGCCTTCTCCCGCCAGGGCTTTACCCAGGGCTATTTCAACGGCGACCGGGCGGATATGTTCGGCGTGCGGCAGGATACGGACCGGGCGGACGAGGCGGTGTTCAGCCGGGTCCGCAAGGGCTACGCCGAGGGCGAGGTGCGCCGGGTGCCGGTGCATTTCTACCCGGTGGCGGGGAAGGGCAAGCCCATCCGGGCCATCGCCTTTGACGACGAGGGTCATCGGGCCGTGGCCTCCGGGCCGGTGCCCGAGCGGGCCAAGCGCCAGGGGCTGACCGCGGGCTATCTGGAGGACCAGATGTACAAGACCGGCGGCACCCCCTATCTGTGCGTGGAGAACAAAGCCAAGGCCGATCCGGGTCTGTTTGTGCCGGCGGCCTCCATCAACCAGCTGCGCCGCAAGCTCATCGCCCAGCTCTCCGAGGAGAGGGCCATCCCGCCGGAGCGGGACGTGGGCTACATGCCCAAGCCCCCGGCGGATCGCAAGCCCATAGCCGACCCCAAGATCATTTTCCAGCTGCGCAGCCAGGATCAGCTCCAGCCGGAGCTGGCGGAGCTGAAGCCGGATTATCTGTACCTGCCGGCCCAGCTGATGGAAGAGCATTTTGACCGGGTGCTGCCCTTTATCAACGGGGGCACAACCCCTGTGGCGGTGCTGCCCCGGGTGATCTTCGACGGGCAGACCGCGGAGATCTGCGCCCTGCTGGAGCGGCTGTTCGACCGAGGCGTGCGGGAGGTGCTGCTGGGCAATCTGGGTCACGTGGTCATCGCCAAGCGCACAGGGATGCGCATGCGGGGAGACTTCGGGCTCAACAGCTTCAACTCCCAGAGCCTGGAGGTGCTGCGTCTGGCGGGCTTCCAGTCTGCCACGGCCTCCTTTGAGCTGCGCATGGCGCAGATCCGGGATCTGCGCAAGCCCCTGGATCTGGAGATGATCATATACGGCCGGCTGCCGCTGATGGTCTCCGAGCAGAACCTGCTGCGCAGTCCCAGCGGGCGGATCTATCAGGATCAGACCCAGCTGGCCGACCGGATGGGCTCGGTGTTCCCGGTGGTGCAGGAATACGGGCAGCGCAGCGTGATCTACAACGCCCACAAGCTGTATATGGCCGACCGGAAGGACGATCTGTACAGCGCGGGGCTCTGGGGCTTGCGCCTGCTGTTTAGCAACGAGAGCGGACGGGAGTGCGTGGAGGTGGCCAAGGGCCATCTGGGGCAGAGCGATTATCGGCCCAACGTGCTGACCCGGGGCGTGTACTATCGGGGCGTAGACTGAGCGGCTTTGAAATGGATTTGAGGAGGACGAAAGTCCCATGAACATCGTGTTGGCCTCGGCCTCTCCCCGGCGCAAGGAGCTGCTGGAGATGCTGGGGGTGGAAAATCTCATCGTCCTTCCCGCCAAGGGGGAGGAGACAATCCCGCCGGGCGCAGAGCCCGAGGAAATGGTCATGGCCCTGGCGAGCCAGAAGGCCCGGGAGGTGGCGGCCCAGCGGCCGCCGGAGGATCTGATCCTGGCCGCGGACACCCTGGTCTGGTTCCGGGGGCGGCCCTATGGCAAGCCCCACAGCCCCCAGGAGGCCATCGCCATGCTGGAAAGCCTCTCGGGGCAGACCCATCAGGTCTACACCGGGGTGGCGCTGCTGCGACAGGGACGGCTGCTGAGCGAATGCGAGGTGAGCGCCGTCAGCTTCCGGGAACTGAGCCGGGAGGAGATCTGCCGCTACGTGGACAGCGGGGAGCCCATGGACAAGGCCGGGGCCTACGGGGCCCAGGGCCGGGGGGCGCTGCTGGTGCGGCGCATCGAGGGCGATTTCTTTAACGTAATGGGCCTGCCGCTGTGCAGGCTGGGGCAAATGCTCAAAAAGCAGGGAGTGGACATCCTTTGAGAGAGTATCTGAGAAAAAACGGCATACGCATTGCCATCCTGGTGCTGGCCAGCGCCATGCTGGTGGGGCTGGGGCGGGCCGCCCGTGACGGGCGGATCGGCGTGGTGCAAAACGCCACCAACGTCTTCACCGGGCCCATGCAGAAGGTGCTCAGCTCCACGGTCAACTGGTTTGACACCATCTATGGCTATTTGTACGACTACGACTCCCTGCTGGCGGAGAACGAGTCTCTCCGTGCCCAGCTGGCGGACGCGCAGAAGTCCGCCCGCGACGGCATCGAGGCCTCGGAGGAGAACCGCCGCCTGCGGGAGCTGCTGTACCTGCGGGAAAAGCACACGGACTATATTCTGGAATCGGCCAAGATAGTGCTCTGGTCCTCTTCCAACTGGAGCTCTTCCTTCTCCATCAGCAAGGGCTACACCAGCGGTATCGAGCTGGGTGACCCGGTGGTCACCGAATACGGCGTGCTGGTGGGGCAGGTGACGGAGCTGGGCACCAACTGGGCCACCGTCAGCACCCTCATCGACGTGGACATGAGCGTGGGCGGCTACGTCACCAGCACCGGCAGCACCGGCATGGTCATGGGCGAGTACGGCCTGATGCAGAAAAAGCTGGCCAAGCTCACCTATCTGGCCGACGGGGCGCAGATCTTCGCGGGAGACGAGGTGATCACCTCCGGCTCCGGCGGCGCCTTCCCGGCGGGTCTGGTGGTGGGCACCATCACCAACGTGCAGACCGAGGCCGGCGGACAGATCGAGTACGGCATCGTGGAGCCTACCTGCGACCTGGACTCGCTGGTGCAGGTGTTTATCATCAAGGACTTTAAGGTAGTGGAGTAATGGCAGAGATTTCGTATCCCGGCGGCAGATTGCCGGATTTGAGCACCGCGCCGGAGACCTCGGCGCCGCCTGCCCGTCCAGGGCGGACGAAGGCGGGGCGTACCGCGCCCCGGCGGGGCGGAGATCGGCGGGCGGAGGCCCGGCGGCAGCGCCAGCGCAGCCAGCTGGGGGAGACGCTGAAAAAGAACGTCATCGAGAAGATCCATTTCAAGCGGGTGCTCCAGTACGCTCTGTTTCTGTTTCTGGCCCTGCTGACCCAGAACATGCTGCTGACCCAGATGCGCTTCGCGGGGGTCTGTCCCATGATCCTGCCGGCGGTGGCCGTGGCGGCGGGCATGTTCCAGGGAGCCTCCTGGGGGGCGGTGATCGCCCTGGTGCTGGGCCTGTTCGCGGACATGGCCTATGTGGAGAACGCGGTGCTGTTCACCGTGCTGTTTCCGGTTCTGGCCTTTGCCTCGGGCTTTGTGTCCCAGTTTTTCATCAACCGCCGCTTTTTCGCCTTCATGGGCGTGGCCCTGCTGGCCTTCCTGCTGACGGGGGTGGCGCAGATGCTGCACGTGGTGGTGCGGGACAGCTTTGCCATGGGCATGCTGGACACGGTGTTTCTGCAGACCCTGTGGGCCCTGCCCTTTGCGCCCCTGGCTTATCTGCCGGCGGCCCATTGGATCGAGTAAATTGTATTTTTCCGTTTCTGAGTGAGGCATTGCATGAACAGACTGATCAAACCCGGAAGAGTGGCCGCCATGGTGATCTTCATGTTTCTGGTGATAAGCATCTACCTGGTGTTCCTGTATCGCCTGCAGATCATCGAGGGCGAGGCCTACTACAACCGGAGCAACGAAATCAGCAGCACCGAGCGCACCGTGACCGCCGCCCGGGGCAACATCCTGGACCGTTACGGCCGGGTGCTGGTGAGCAACAAGGAATGCTATAACCTGAAGGTGGACGTGTCCAAGCTCTTCGCCAATCCCGACCCCAACGGCATCATTCTGGAGCTGGCCCGGATGGTGGAGGGCTACGGCGACAGCTATACCGACGATCTGCCCATCAGCTTCACGCCGCCCTTTACCTATGACCCGGACATGACCGAGATCCAGCGGACCATGCTGCAGGCCTATTTCCGGGACAAGAAGAAGGAGCTGCCGGAGAATCCCACGGCGGTGGAGCTGCTGAGCTATATGCGCACCCGCTACGGCATCGACAACTCCTACTCCGCCGAGGAAATGCGCATCATCGCCGGCGTGCGCTACTCCATCAACGTGCGCTACGCCATCAACACCGCCGACTACTACTTCGTGGAGGACGCCAGCCCCAAGCTGATTTCCTCCATCATGGAGAACAAGCTCAGCGGCATTGAGGTGGAGCGGGTCTATCGCCGGGAATACGGCACCGAGTATGCCGCCCACATCCTGGGCTATGTGGGCCTGATGACCCAGGAGGAGTTCGAGCGCTACTCCCTGCTCAACTACGCCAACAACGCCATGGTGGGCAAGGACGGCATCGAGTACGCC
>CACZSJ010000236.1 GCA_902783825.1 Oscillospiraceae bacterium
GGGGCTTCCGGCTGGGGGGCCGTCTCCTCCGGCGGAGGCGCTTGCGCTTCCTCCGGGGGCAGCTCCACCTGATAGCTGGGGGCGTTGTCGGACCAGTATTCCTTTAAAATATCCCGGACGGACATGGGGGTGTAGATGGCCATGTCCGCGTCTTCGTCCTCGTAGTCCTCGTCCTCGTAGTCGTCCTCCGGCTCCGGGGGCTGCGCCGCGGCCTCGGGCGGAGTCTCCGGCTCCTCCGGGGGCAGCTCCACCTTATAGCTGGGGGCGTTGGCGGTCCAGTATTCCCGCAGGATGTCCCGGGCGGCCATGGGGCGGGGATCCTCTTCCTCGTCCTCCTGATACCAGTCCTCTTCCTCCGGGGCAGGCGCCGCCTCCGGGTCGTTCTCGTAGACCAGGTCAAAGTCGCTCTCACCGCGCCAGCCCCGCCTGCGGGGCTTGGGGGCGCTGGGCGCGGCGGGCCGATAAATGCGCACGCCGTCCTCGTCCGTGGCGTCCTCCTCGTCCAAAATCCGCACCGGGCCCGCCGCATAGCTCTCAGCCAGCGCCTCGGCTTCCCGCTGCTCCTGCGCCCGGCGGGCCTCCTCGGCCACCCGGTCCCAGTATTCGTCCAGGATCTGGTCCACGGACAGATCGCTGCGCTCGATTCTCTTTTCGTTCTCTCCTTGATGATCCATATCCAATCCCTCAAAGAGCAAGAATCCTCTTGCCGTATTTCTCTATCCGGCGCTGCCGGGGCGGGCAGGCGCCCTTAGCGGCTGCGCTGCCGCAGGATTTCGTACATGGTGATGGCGGCGGCGGCCGAGGCGTTGAGCGAGCTGACCTGCCCCCGCATGGGAAGACGGACGACAAAGTCGCAGTGCTGCGCCACCAGCCTGCCCATCCCGTCCCCCTCGGAGCCGATCACCAGCGCCAGGGGGCCGGAGAAGTCCGTGTGCCACAGCTCGCTGCTGCCGTCGGCGGCGGTGCCGTAGATCCACAGCCCCTGCTCCTTGAGCTGCCGCAGGGCGGCGGGGATGTTGGGAACCCGGGCGATGGCCATATGCTCGGCCGCGCCGGCGCTGGCCTTGCCGACGATGGCGGTCAGCCCCGCGCTGCGGCGCTTGGGGATCACCACCCCGTGGGCCCCGGCGCACTCGGCGGAGCGGATGATGGCGCCCAGGTTGTGCCCGTCGCTGATCTCGTCGCAGACGACGACGAAGGGCAGCTCATCCCGCTGGGCGGCGATGGCCAGAATGTCCTCCACCGTGCAGTATTCCCGCACGGCGCAGACGGCGATGACCCCCTGGTGGGCGTGGGTGCGGCTCATAAAGTCCAGCTTGCGCCGGTCGCACTCCACCACCACAATGCCCTTGTCCCGGGCGGAGGAGGCGATATGCCCCAGGGTCTTGTCCACCTCGCCCCGGCTGATGTAGAGCTTGTCGATGGCACGCCCAGCCCGCAGCGCCTCCAGCACGGCGTTGCGGCCCTCGATGATTTCGTTTTGCAGTCCGTTATCTTTTTCCAAGGCACAATACCCCAAAATATACTTATACTCGATTATCATAACACAAGATATCGTAAAAGAAAAGGGGATTTTCACAAAATATCTGGAAATTCGACCCAGGGTTTACAAATTTGTATAGACTTTGCGCGAGGAACAGGGTATGATAGAGGACAAGGAATCGACAGGAGAGCGAAACATGAAAGATCCCATGAATTATATCGAGCGTTTTTGCTACAAGCATCCCGACTTCGGAGTGAAGAATCTGATGAAATACGTGGCCATCGCCAACGCGGCCTTCTGGCTGCTGGGGGCGGTGAATCCGGTGCTGCTGAGCTATCTGAGCTTTGACCCGGCGCTGGTGCTGCGGGGGCAGATCTGGCGTGTGATCACCTTTGCCCTGTATCCGCCCAGCGTGGGCATGCTGGCGCTGGTGGCCATTTATTTCTATTATTGGATCGGCAGCACCCTGGAGCAGTATTGGGGCACCCCGCAGTTTACCATCTACTTTTTCTCGGGCCTGCTGCTGACCCTGCTGTACGGTTTTCTGGTGTACTTTATCGGCGGGGTACGGATCGCGCTGGACGCCCAGTATGTGTACCTGTCCATGTTCTTTTCCTTCGCGGCTTTGTTCCCGGACATGGAGGTGCTGCTGTTCTTCGTGCTGCCCATCAAGATGAAGTGGCTGGCGCTGGTGAACGCGGCGTACTTTGTGCTGGGGATCGCCACCATGCCCTTCCCGGTGAACCTGCTGCCCCTGGTGGCGGTGCTGAACTTCTTCGTGTTCTGCGGGGGAGACCTGCTGCGCCGCCGGCCCCGGAAGCCCAGCGCCAATACGGTGAATTTCCGCAAGGAGTCCCGGCGCATCCAGAGGGAGCAGAGCCAGCAGCTGTACAATCACAAATGCGCGGTCTGCGGCCGCACGGACAAGAGCAATCCGGAGCTGGAATTCCGCTACTGTTCCCGCTGCGCCGGCTATCACTGCTTCTGTGAGGAGCACATCAACAGCCACATTCATTTCACCGAGTGAGCTGGCGGCTTCGCCCGGCCCCGGCCTCCGGCCGTGTGCGCTTGGACGGGGCTTGGATCTCCGTGCCGGAGAAAATGCGGAAAAGTGAAAATAAGGCTTGACCTTGCCGCCCGATTGTGCTAATATGATCGGGCGGCAAGGCTGATTGGCCGCACACAGAGGGAGCAGAGCGAAGATTTCGCCGGAAGGCGGAAGCGCAGCGCCGCGAGCTTCTTCTGACGACAACCGGGTGTAGCGCAGATGGTAGCGCGCTTGAATGGGGTTCAAGAGGCCGCTGGTTCAAATCCAGTCACTCGGACCAAAAAC
>CACZSJ010000237.1 GCA_902783825.1 Oscillospiraceae bacterium
ACCTACACCATGGGCGCCTTCCCCGCGCCCTGGGGCAACGAGCTGCGTTCGGGTCCCATCGAGGCCCTGATGTGCACGGTGTTTTGCCTGGTGATGGTCTTTTCCCTGATGGGCGGCCGGAAGGATCTGCAGGAGGATGTGCTGCCGGAAAAGCAGAACCTGTTTTACATCATGATGGATCTGCTGGCGGCCTCCCTCTTCGCCCTATGCTACACCAACGACATGTTCACCGGCTACGTGTTCATTGAAATCAACACCATCGCCGCTTGCAGCATCGTCATGGCCAAGGATTGCGGCCAGACCATCCTGGCTACCATTCGCTACCTGATTATGAGTCTGGTGGGCAGCGGCGCATTCCTCTTCGGTGTGGCCATGCTCTACACCATCACCGGCCACCTGCTGATGCCCAATCTGCTGCCCGCGGTGAGCCAGCTGATGGGCAACCCCGCCTTCCACTATCCGCTGGCGGTGCTGGCGGGCATGATCTGTGTGGGTCTGGCGGTCAAGAGCGCGCTTTTCCCCTTCCACACCTGGCTTCCCACCGCCCACGGTAGCGCCACCACCGCCTCCTCGGCGGTGCTGTCCGGCGTGGTGCTCAAGGGCTACATCATCCTGCTGCTCAAGGTCATGTGCCGGGTGTTCACCCCGGAGGAGATCGGGCAGCTGGGCGTGGGCTCGGTGCTGCTGGTGCTGGGCGCCGCGGCCATGGTCTACGGCTCCATCTTCGCAGTGCGGGAGGCCCATTCCAAGCGCATGATCGCCTATTCTTCGGTGGCGCAGGTGGGCTACATCTATCTGGGCCTGGGCTTTTGCACCACGGCGGGAATCGCCGCGGCCCTGTTTCAGATCATTGCCCATGCCTTTACCAAGCCGCTGCTCTTCGTTTCCACCGGGGGCCTCATCGACGCCTCTGGTCATCAGAAGAAGCTGTACTTCCTGCGCGGCGCCGGTCGCCGCTGCCCTCTGGCGGGGATTGGCTTTACCATCGGCGGACTGTCCATGGTAGGTCTGCCGCTGCTGGCGGGTTTTGTGACCAAGCTGGTGCTGGGCCGCGCGGCCCTGGCGCCGGAGCTGCCCCAGTGGCAGATGATCGTGGCTCTGACGGCCATCGCCGTGTCCAGCCTTCTCAACGCCTGGTACTATCTGCCGGCGATCCTGCAGATCTGGAAGGGCGGCGAGGCGCCCACGGACGGTATCGCCTATACTCACGGGGCCTATGATCCGGGTCTGTCCTTCCGCATCGCGGTGCTGTGTATGAGCGCCGTGGTGGTGGCCCTGGGCTGCTTTGCCCAGCCGCTGGTTCAGCTGCTGGCGCAGAGCGTGTCGCTGCTGTAGGAAGGGGGGAGCGGTATGAATTCGACGATGCTTTTGCTGCCCCTGCTTCTGCCGGTGCTCACGGCGGCCCTGGCCTTCCGGCGGCCCAAGGAGTGGCTGCTGGTTCCGCTGATGGCTCTGGAGGTGCTGCTGGTAGTCTACTGCGCGGTCAATGTCTCCGGAAGCGTGGAGATCCCCTGCCTGCCGGGTATGCCCCTGCGGCTGTACATAGACGGCGTGGGGCGGATCTTTTCGGTGCTGTTTGCCCTCATGTTCCTGCTGGCCGGGGTGTTCGGCTTCGGCTATCTCCATGAGCGGCTGGGCAGCTATTACGTGTTCTTCCTGCTGACCCTCAGCGCCATGCTGGGCCTGTGCTACGCAGGCAATCTGCTGAGCTTTTACATGTTTTACGAGGCCATGACCCTGCTGAGCTTTCCGCTGGTGCTCCATGAGGGCACCGAGGAGAGCCGCCGGGCGGCCATGAAGTACCTGGGCTACTCCCTCTTCGGCGCGGCCCTGGCCCTCTTCGGCTTTTTCGTGGTGTCCCGGCACACCCAGGGCGCGGTTTTCGTGCCCGGCGGTTCCCTGAGCGGCCCGGTGACGCCTCTGCTGCTGGCGGCGGCCATGGCCATGCTGGTGGGCTTCGGCGGCAAGGCCGGTATGATGCCCCTGCACGACTGGCTGCCCACGGCCCATCCGGTGGCTCCGGCCCCCGCCTCGGCGGTGCTGTCGGGCGTGATCACCAAGGGCGGCGTGCTGGGCATCCTGCGCACGGTGTATTTCCTCTTCGGGGCGGAAGCCCTGCGGGGAACCTACGTGCAGCAGGCCACCCTGGTGCTGGCCCTGGCTACGGTCTTTACGGGCAGTATGCTGGCCTATAAGGAAAAGGTGCTGAAAAAGCGCCTGGCCTATTCCACGGTCTCCCAGGTGAGCTATGTGGTCTTCGGCCTGCTGCTGCTCAACGGCGTGGGCTTTGCCGGGGCCATCCTGCAGGCGGTCTTCCATTCGGTGGCCAAGGTCTGCCTCTTCCTTTGCGCCGGCGCCTTCATCTGTAAGACCGGCAAGACCCGGGTGGATCAGCTGGACGCCATCGGCCGCAGCATGCCCCTGCCCCTGTTCTGCTTTGGGGTGGCGGGCCTGTCCCTGATCGGCATCCCGCCCTTCGCGGGCTTTGTATCCAAGTGGTATCTGGCCGAGGGAAGCCTTGCGGCCTTCCCCGGTCTGGGCTGGATCGGCGCGGCGGTGCTGCTGGTCTCGGCCTTGCTGACGGCGGGCTATCTGCTGCCGCCGGTGAGCAAGGGCTTCTTCCCCGGGGAAGAGGTTCCCTACCAGCCCATTCCCTGCGGCTGGTACCTGAGCCGGCCTCTGGCCATCCTGGCGGCGGCTGCGCTGCTGCTGGGGCTGTTCCCCGCACCGTTGATCGACTGGCTCGGCGGCCTTGCGGCCGCGCTGATGTAAGGAGGGCTGAGGGATGATGAGTCTTTTGCTGCTTGTCCTGATCCTGGCCCCTCTGCTGGGCGGTCTGGGGATGCTGATCCGTCCCATTGAGGACACCCATAAACGCAACACCTTTGTCATGATTCTCTGCTCCGCGGTTTCGGTGGGCGCGCTGGCCCTGCTGCTGGGCTGTCTCCAGGGGGGCGGCGGCCGCTTCGTCCTGGCAGAGATCTTCGGGGAGGACTTCTCCCTGGCGCTGCATGTGGACGGGCTCTCGGCGGTCTTCGTGGCCATCGTGGCCGTGCTCTGGCCCATCACCAATCTGTACGCCTTTGAGTACATGCATCACGACCACGCCCAGAACCGCTTTTTCGCCTTCTTCACCATGACCTACGGCGTGGTGATCGGCATCGCCACGGCGGCCAACCTGTTCACGCTCTACCTGTTCTACGAGCTGCTGACCCTTTGCACTCTGCCCCTGGTCATGCACGAGATGGACGGGATCGCCCGGTACGCGGGCCTGAAATACCTGATTTATTCCATGAGCGGCGCGGCCATGGCCTTTCTGAGCATGATGATCCTCTCCAACTACGGCAGCCTGGTCTTTCTCCCCGGCGGCGGGCTGGATCGAGGGCTGGCTTCCGGCCATGAGACCCTGCTGCAGCTGGGCTTCCTGCTGGGCTTCTTCGGCTTTGGCGTGAAGGCGGCGGTCTACCCCTTCCACGGCTGGCTGCCCTCGGCCGGTGTGGCGCCCACGCCGGTCACGGCGCTGCTGCACGCGGTGGCGGTGGTCAACGCAGGCATCTTCGCCATCCTGCGTCTGCAGTACTTTGGCTATGGCGCGTCCTTCCTGGCGGGGGGCTTTGCCCAGAACGTGATGCTGGCCGCCACGGCCTTCACGGTGGTCTACGGCTCCACCATGGCCCTGCGGATGCAGCATCTCAAGCGGCGCCTGGCCTATTCCACGGTTTCCAATCTGAGCTACATGCTCCTGGGCGCGGCTCTGTGCAGCGGCGTGGGTCTCACCGCCGCCATCCTGCACATGATCGCCCACAGCGCCCTGAAGATCGCCCTGTTCTTCTGCGCGGGCGCCCTGCTGTGCCGCACGGAGGAGCTGCCCCAGGGTGTACAGGAATATGTATTCCAGTACACCGGCTATGCCAAAAAGACCCCCTCCATCTTCGCGGTGTTCACCATCGCCTCGCTGGGGCTTATCGGCGTGCCGCCCCTGTGCGGCTTTGCTTCCAAATGGGCGATTGCTCAGGCGGCGGCGGCTCAGGCTACGCCGCTGGCCATCACCGGCTGCGCGGCCCTGGCCATTTCGGCCTTCCTCACGGGGCTGTACCTGCTGAGCCTGATCCTGGAGGCCTATTTCCCGCCGGAGGGCTTTGATTACGCGCCCCTGGAGGAGTTGAGCGACCCGGGCTGGCGGATGAACTCCGCGCTGTGGCTCTGTGCCATCCTGGGCCTGGCGCTGATTTTCTGCATGCCGCTGCTGCAAAACGTGCTGTCCGCCTACGCGGCGGGCCTGCTGTGAAAGGAGGAAGCGAACATGAACACATCCTTTGCTTCCTCGCTGCTGCCGGTGCTGGTTCTGCTGCCGGTGCTGGGCGGTCTGCTGTGCTGGTTCACCGGCGTGGCAGGAGAAGAAAAGAAGCGCTCCGGCCTTCTGGGCCTGCGGGCTCTGGTGAGCTGGCTGGTGCCGACGGCGGAGCTGCTGCTGGTGATTTGGCTGCTGCTTCTGGGCCCCAACGGGGACATTCACTACGCCTTCCCCCGGATCTGCGGTTTGGGCTTCAGTCTGCGGCTGGACGGCCTGCGCTGGATCCTGTGCCTGATGGGCTCGGTGCTGTGGTTTGGCAGCGCGGTGTTCGGACAGGAATATCTGGATCACGCCGGACACAAGAGCCGCTACTACCTGTATTATCTGATTACCGAAGGCGCCACCCTGGGCGTGTTCCTGGCGGCGGATCTGTACACGCTGCTGATCTGCTTTGAGGTGATGAGCGTAGCCTCCTGGACCCTGGTGGCCCACGAGGAGACGCCCGGCGCCATGCGCGCGGCGGACAGCTATCTGGCCTTTGCGGTCATCGGCGGTCTGGTGACGCTGATGGGTCTGTTCCTGCTGCAGGACATGTTCGGTACCGTGGACATCCAGAAGCTGCAGGAGCTGGCTCCCGGCTGTGAGAATCGGACGCGGCTGTATGTGGCCGGCGC
>CACZSJ010000238.1 GCA_902783825.1 Oscillospiraceae bacterium
ATCGTGACGATCCTGGAAACCCGCGGGAGCTTTACGCTCGGCTCCTTCACGGACGTTTTCGTCATTCTTGCAGTCATCATCATCAACGCGATCATGAGTCTGGTACAGGAAAACAAGGCGGAAGCTGCCATGTCCGCTTTGATGGAAATGACGGCCGAGACGTCCAAAGTCGTCCGTGACGGCGTTATGCAAGTGGTCAAAAGCGAAGATCTGGTGGTCGGCGATATCGTCCGTTTTGAAGCCGGGGATACCGTGCCGGCCGATTGCCGCATTCTGGAATCCTACAGTCTGAAGACAGAGGAAGCGGCGCTGACCGGCGAATCCCTGCCGGCGGAAAAGCTGGTGGATGTCCTGATGTGCGCAGAGGGCCAGAAAGACGTGCCCCTGGGCGACAGAGCCAATATGCTTTACAGCGGCTCCACTGTGGTTTACGGCCGCGGAACGGGCGTTGTGACCGCCACCGGCATGGATACGGAAATGGGTAAAATCGCAGGGGCTTTGAGTCTGGCGGAAAACGAGCAGACCCCGCTGCAGATCCGTATGGCGGAGCTGTCCGCTTTTCTGACGAAGCTGGTCATTGCCATCTGTGCGGTGGTCTTTGCCGTCAGCTGCGTCCAGTCCGTCGTCCTGACTGACACGCCTTTCTCCTGGGAGCTTTTGGGCACCAGCGCAATCAACAGCCTTGTGGCAGCCATTGCCCTGGCCGTTGCCGCTATACCGGAAGGTTTGCCGGCGGTGGTGACCATCGTGCTTTCCATCGGGGTAACCGACATGGCCAAGCACCAGGCCCTGATCCGCAAATTGACCGCGGTAGAAACCCTTGGCTGTACCCAGATCATCTGTTCGGACAAAACCGGAACCCTGACTCAGAACAAAATGACGGTCGTTCAGGAATTTACGGATGATTCCACCTTGATGGCCACCGCCATGGCGCTGTGCAATGACGCCGAGCTCAAGCCGGGCGAGGAGTCGTCCGTGGGTGAGCCGACGGAGGCCGCCCTGGTGAATTATGCGCTGAAGCTTGGCCTTCCCAAGTATGAGCTTGCCGCCGCCCAGGCGCGTATGGCCGAAGCCCCGTTTGATTCGGATCGGAAAATGATGTCTACAATCCATCAAACGGAGAACGGCTTCATGCAATACACCAAGGGCGCCTGCGATATGGTCTTGAAGTATTGCACCGGATTCCTGAAGGACGGCCAGGTCATCCCCATGACGGATGAGCTGTTGAAGGAGATCCTGACGGTCAACAAATCCTTCGCCGATCAGGCGCTTCGCGTGTTGGCCGCCGCTTACCGCCGCTATGACACGATACCGGAGGACACAAGTCCCGGTAATCTTGAGCAGTCCCTGATTCTGATCGGTCTCTACGGCATGATCGACCCATGCCGTCCGGAAGTGTATGAGGCAATCGAAAAATGCCGCATGGCGGGGATTCGCCCGATTATGATCACAGGCGACCATAAAGACACGGCTGTGGCGATAGGAAAGGATCTTGGCATCATCAAGAGCGCCGAAGAAGCGGCGCTGGGCTCGGATCTGGACAAGTATACGGATGAGGAGCTGATCGACGCGGTCAACTGGTATTCCGTCTACGCGCGGGTTCAGCCGGAGCACAAGACCCGTATCGTCAACGCCTGGCAGGCCAGGGGCATGGTCACGGCCATGACCGGCGACGGGGTCAACGATGCGCCCTCCATCAAATCCGCCGATATTGGCATCGGCATGGGCATTACGGGCACACCCGTCACAAAAAGCGCCGCCGACATGGTGCTTGCTGACGACAACTTCGCAACCATTGTCCGTGCAGTCGAGGCAGGGCGCAAGATCTATGACAACATCTGCAAGGTGCTGCAGTTCCAGCTTTCAACCAATATGGCCGAGGTTCTGATTATCTTCTTCGCCTCCATCCTCAATTTCACCATCCTGAAGCCGGTTCATCTGCTGTGGATCAACATGGTCACGGATACTCTGCCCGGGCTGGCCTTGGGCATGGAAACGGCAGAGGGCGATCTGATGAAGCGAAAGCCCCGTGCCAAGGATGAAAGCATTTTCGCCAATGGCGTCGGCATCAGCATGGTGTGGCAGGGTCTGTACCTGGCCGTCATTGAGATCGCCGCCTATTATATCGGCTTCTTCCTGGAAAACGGTTCCTTCTCCGGCATTGCCAACGGCAACTGGTGCGAAAACGCCGTCGTCATGGTTTTTCTGACGGTCAGTTTTGCGGAAATCCTTTGCGCGCTGAATATGCGCTCTCGCACCGGCTCGATTTTCAGAAAAGAAATGCTCGTAAACATCAACTGGTGGATGGTCGGCGCAATGGGAATCACCATACTTGTGACCATTGCCACGGTCACCGTACCCGGCTTCAGAGGGCTTTTCGGGATCCATGGCACCCTGACGATGAAGGAATTCATGATCTCTGCCGGCCTGGCGCTTTCCACAATCCCCGCCTTCGAAGCGGGCAAAGCCATCCAGCGAGC
>CACZSJ010000239.1 GCA_902783825.1 Oscillospiraceae bacterium
CAGAATGATGTCCGTCTCCAGAATGGCCGTCACCGAAAAGGCCAGCTTGCTGTTCATGCCGCTGGAATAGGTGCGCACGGGCATATCAATAAACTTGCCCAGCTCCGAAAAGTCGATGATGTCCTCCATCTTCTCCTCGATCTCCCCCCGGCTGAAGCCCAGCAGCATGCCGTTGAGGAGGATGTTCTCCCGCCCGGTGATTTCCGGCTGGAAGCCTGTGCCCAGGGAGAGCAGGGAGATGCTGTTGCCCTTCAGGTCGATGCTGCCCTCGTCGGGGGCGAAGACCCCTGCCAGGGTACGCAGGAGGGTGCTCTTGCCGCTGCCGTTGCGACCCACGATGCCCATGACTTCTCCCCGCACCGCGTCAAAGGAGACGCCCTTCAGGGCCTCCACCACTTTCCGCTCGCTCTTTTTGAATTGGAAAAAGGTTTGTTTGATGGAATAGGACTGCCTGCTCACATAGGACAGCTTCAGATCCCGTACTTCAATGGCGTTTTCCTGCATCAGATCACCTTAACATATCCGTTTTCGTTCTTGTAGACCACCCGCACCGACAGCACGGCCAGCAGCAGCGCCAGTCCGATCCAGGCGTAGAGCAGACCCCAGTGGGTGATCCGCCCGTACAGCAGGGCGTAGCGGGCCTGGGTAATGTAGGCGGCCATGGGGTTGATGCGCAGCACCCAGTAATTGTAGGGCACGGGGATCCGCTTTTCGATGTCGTAAAAGATACCGGTGCAGTAGAACACCAGCCGCAGCACGATGTTGATGATGTTGGGCAGGTCCTGGATGTACACGCCGAAATGCATCACCAGATTCCCCACCGCGAAGGTCAGCATAAACATGCCCAGCAGCACCGGCACGATGAACAGCGTGTCCCAGGTCAGCGGCGTGCGGTACACGATCATCATCACCGCCACCACGCCGAAGGAAATGCCCATCTTGATGGCGTTGACGATCATATCCGACAGGATCAGAATGAACTTGGGGATGTAAACCTTGCTGACGATGTTCTTGTTGTTTTTGACCATCCTCACGCTGTGGGTCACCACCCGGCTGAAGAAGTCCCACATGGTCAGGCCGATGAACACATAGATGGGAAAAAAGGGCTCGGAAGCCTGGAAGATCACCCCGAAGATCAGCGTGTAAATGATCATGAAGCTGATGGGGTTAAGGATCCACCACAGCCAGTTGAGGTAGGAGCCCGCCACCTCCGCCTTCAAGCTCGCCCGGGCGGAATGCACCGCGTAGGGCCAGTATTTTCGAATGTCCCGCACAAAGCGGACCTGGTTGATGGAACTGATGAATCGTCGGAACATGCCTGTTCTCTCCTGCAATCGCGTCATATCCCTGAGGGCAAAACTCTCATACCGTAGTAGAATAGCACAGTTTTCCCCAAAAAACAAGCCTTATCTGCCAGCCCCTCCCCTGGGGCGTTGCGCAAAAAACCGGGACCTCGTACGAGGTCCCGGTCCTGCTTTTGCCAATAGGTTTTTACTTGGTGTAGCTCACGCCCGGCGTCTGATACCAGCTGAGCATGGAGGAGCCGTCGCTGTTGCAGACGCGGACCGTGTAGAAGTACTTCACGCCGCTCTTGGCAGTCTTGTCGGTGTAGGTCAGCGCGGCGGTAATGCCCAGGCGACCCCAGCTGCCGGTCTCGGTCTTGCGATACACGGCGTAGTACGTGGCGCCGGACACCGCGTTCCACTTGACCTGTCCGCCGTTGGCGTTGATCAGCGCAGGCGCGGCCAGGAAGTTGACGCTCTTGCCCGCAGCTTCAAAGCCGCTGCAGTAGTTGCCGCTGCGCACACAGCGGATGGTGTAGGTGTTCTTCTTGCCGGATACGGCGGTGTTGTCGGTGTAGCTGGTGCCGTTGACGTCAACCAGCTTCACGTAGTCGCCGTTGCCCAGCTTCCGGTACACCCGGTAGGTGCTGATTCCGTCCACCGGATTCCACTTGATGGTGATGCCGTTGGCGGAGCTGACGGCGGCGGAGATCATCTTCGGAGTGCTGTAGTAGGTGATCTTCACGCCGGTGTTATCGTAGCTGCTCATCTCCGCGCCGTTGACCACGCAGGACACCGCGTAGCGATAGGTTCCCGTGGACTGCACGGTGGCGTCCGTGTAGCTGGTGCCGGACACCGCGTTGGCGATCACGCTCCAGCTGCCGTTGCCGGTCTTGCGGTAGACCCGGTAGGTGGAAACGCCGTCCACCGGGTTCCAGGTGACCTTCACGCCGCCGTTAATGTTCTCGGCCTTCTTCATCACAGGCGTGCCGTAGTAGGTCACGCTCAGGCCGGTCTCGTTCTTTTCGCTGGTGTCGCTGGAGCCGTCAGAGCAGGCGACCGTGTAGCTGTACTTGCCGCCCACCACAGCCGTGGTGTCCGTGTAACGGCATACGCCGTCCACTGTGGTCACCGAGCCGGTGTAGATCTTGGTCCAGCTGGTCTTGGAGGTGTCGCGGCGATACACCGCGTATTTGCTCACGCCCTCCACGGCCTGCCAGTTCACCTGAATGCCGCCGCTCACGGCGCTGACGCCGGTGAGCAGGGGCTGGTCATGGAAGGTCTCGCTGTAGCCGGTGCTGACCGCGGAGACGCCCGGGGTCTCATACCAGCTGACCAAATTGCCGTTCTGGACGCAGCGCACCGTATAGGTGGCCTCTACGCCGGAAGGCACGTTGGTATCCAAATAGTTCAGGCTGCTCACGTCGCCCTGCACCATCCAGCTGCCGGGGGCGATCTTGCGGTACACACGGTAGGTGGAAATGCCTTCCACAGCCTCCCAGGTCACCCGGATGCCGGTGCCGGTATCGGTGGCGTCCACCAGGGTGGGCGCGGCATAGAAGGTGATGGACTTGCCATTGCCGTCAAAGGTGCCTACAACCTTGCCGGAGCTGTCCAGGGCCTTGACCCGGTAGGTATAGCCCTTGCCCGAAATCACGCTGGTATCCACCCAGCTGGTTCCGGTCTTGTCGCCCTTGTTGACCCAACTGCCGTCGCCGGTCTTCCGTTCCACCCGGTACTTGGCCGCACCCGGCACAGAGTTCCACTTGACCGTGACGCCGTTGGCGCCGTTGCTCAGGCTGGACACGGCTGCCTTGCCGGCAAACTTGGCGCTGACGCCGGGACTCTCATGGCCGCTGAGCAGCTTGCTGCCGTCTGCGGAGCAAACGCGCACCGTGTAGTAGTACAGGGTGTTGGTCTTGACATTCTTGTCGGTGTAACTGGTCTCGGTGGTGGTACCCAAACGGCTCCAGTTTCCGCCCTCGACCTTCCGGTACACCATGTAGTTGGACGCGCCGGACACGGCGTTCCACTTCACCACGATGCCGTTGCTGCCAGCCGCGGCGCTGACCATGTGCGGCGTGCCGCTGGGCACAAAGGTGGCGCTGACGCCAGGGCTCTCATGGCCGCTGACCAGATTGCCGCTGCTGTTGAGGCAACGGACGGTGTAGTAGTATGTGGTGCCGTTCTTGGCGCTGGTATCGGTATAGCTGATGCCGGTGGCGACAGCCAGACGGCCCCAGCTTCCGCCTTCGGTCTTCCGATAGACCTGGTACTTGCTGGCGCCTTCCACGGCAATCCAGGTAACCTTGATGCCGTTGCCGGCAGAGCTGGCGCTCTTCATCTTAGGCGCCGACAGGACCGAGGAGCTCCACGTGGCGCTGACGCCGGGGCTCTCATGGCCGCTGACCAGATTGCCGCTGCCATCCAGGCAACGTGCGGTGTAGTAGTACAGCACGCCGTCCTTGGCGCTGGTATCGGTATAGCTGGTGGAGCCGGTGGTGGCCAGACGGCCCCAGCTTCCGCTGGCAGTCTTCCGATAGACCTGGTAGCTGCTGGCGCCGGATACGGCGTTCCACTTCACGGTAATGCCGTTGGCACCTGCGCTGGCGCTGGTCATGTGGGGCTTAGCCAGATCCGCAAACGCGAAGCTGGGCAGCAGCGTCACGAACATGACAAGGCACAAAAGCAAGGCCAGTCCTCTTTTTCTCAAGGTTTTCTTGTTCATCATGACGTTCACTCCATTCTCATTGATGCAAATGCTGGAAAGATACGAACGTATTATATCGCAAACTCTTGTAAATTTCAATAGTTATTTTGTAACTAAATTGCGTTTTTTGCAATGCGCGGCCGGATTTCCCCGCGCCGCCATGGAAATCCGGCAAAAAACGCCTGAACGCCTTTCTTTTCTCTCCTCACGGTGGAAAAGGCGCCGCGAAAATGGGGAGGCTTCCCCGGCTGCCCTTCCGCCGCTCCGCGCTTTCGTGTTATATTCTACTTGTAATTCATGGCGAACCCTTGTATAATACAAATACTTAAAAGACTGGAAGCAAAGAGAGGGTGCCCTATGAGTAAATACAGACGCCGCTTCGGCGACCGGAAGGACGGCAGGCTGCTGCGTTCCATCCCGCCCTTCAGCAAGTTCATTCCCTATATCATGCCCCAGCGCAACGACCGCTCCATCCATTATGAAGAGAGTTTTGAGATCACCGATGTGGATCGTCGTCTGCGAGCCATGCGGGTAGACGGCTACAAGGGCATCGGTATGCTGCATTTCATCATCGCCGTCTACATCCGCTGTATCGCCATGCTTCCCGCCGCCAACCGCTTCGTGGTGGGCCGGCGGATCTACAGCCGGGACGACATCGAGGTCGTCATGGCCGTGCGCCGCAGCACCAACGTGGATGAGACGGAGACCACCATCAAGGTGAAGTTTGAGCCCACGGATACCATCTTTGACGTCTTCCGGAAGATGAACGCCAAGATCGACGAGATCAAGACCTCGGACGAAAACAACAACACCGAGGACGTGGCGGAAGCCTTCAGCAAGCTGCCCCGCTTCCTGATCCGCTTCGCCATCATGATCCTGCGTGTGCTGGACTATTTTGGGCTCCTGCCCCAGTCCCTGGTGGACGCCAGCCCCTTCCACGGCTCCATGATCATCACGGATCTGGGCTCCTTGCGCATCGGCCCGATTTACCATCACATTTATAACTTCGGCACCCTGCCGGTGTTCATCGCCTTCGGCGCCAAGCGCCACGCCTACGAGCTGGACCGTCACGG
>CACZSJ010000240.1 GCA_902783825.1 Oscillospiraceae bacterium
AAGCGATTGGCCAGAATCACGTCGCTTTCCCGCTTGAATCGCTCCAAATCGTTCACGACCATCGCCCCGGAGAAGCATTGGCCATCCTCCAGCCTCGGCTCGTACACGATCACTTCCGCCCCCTGCTCCCGCACGCGCTTCATGACGCCCTGGACTGCGCTTTGCCGGAAGTTGTCGCTGTTGCTTTTCATGGTCAGGCGGAACACCCCCACGGTGATTGGGCGCAGACGCTCCGTCCCCGGCCGCTTTTGCGCAAGCTGCTCTCTGGCTTTTGCCAGCACCCGGGCAGCGATGTGATCCTTTCTCATTTGATTGCTCTCCACAATCGCGTGAACCAGGCTCTCGGGCACGTGCTCGTAATCGGACAGCAGCTGTTGGGTGTCTTTCGGCAGGCAGTAGCCGCCAAAGCCAAAGCTCGGGTTGTTATAGTGATCCCCGATGCGCGGATCCAGGCATACGCCGCGAATCACGTCGGCAGCGCTCAGACCTTTATGCTCGCAGAAGGTGTCCAGTTCGTTGAAAAAACCAATCCGCAGAGCGAGATAGGCGTTGGCAAAGAGCTTGGTCGCCTCCGCCTCGGAGATCCCCAGGTAGGCGACGGGGACGTCCTCTTTTTCAGCGCCCTCCGCCAACAGCGCGGCAAAGCGTTCCGCCGCCGGGCGGGAAGCCTCATCGCAGCCCACCAGAATCCGGCTGGGGAACAGATTGTCGTAGAGCGCTTTGGACTCGCGCAAAAACTCCGGACTAAACAGGATTTTATCCGTCCCGTATTTTTCTCGCACGGATTCGGTGTAGCCTACAGGAACCGTGCTTTTGATGACAATATAGGTTCCCGGATTGACCCGCAGCGTTTCCTCGATGGCATCCTCCACGGCGCTGGTATCGAAGTGCCTTGTCTCGCTGTCATAGCCGGTGGGCACCGCAACGATGACCAGCTCGGCCGAGCGGTAGGCGGCGCGCTTATCTGTGGTGGTGTGCAGGTTCAGCACCCGCTGGCCGGCGCTGGCCTCCCGAAAAAAACGTTCGATCTCAGGATCCCGGATCGGGCTGATCCAGCGGTTGAGCTTCTCCGCTTTTTCCTCTGTGGTGGTGATGGCCGTGACCTGGTGACGCTGCGCCAGCAGCACGGCAAGCGAAAGGCCCACATACCCAACGCCCGCAACCGTAATGTTCAAAAAAGTTCCCCCTGCTCTGCCGCCTTGCAGCGGCCTTCTCTCTATTCTTCCGGGTCCGCGCTCCCTTCCGGCAATGCCGGCCTTCGCTTCCCGGATGGGCGCCGCAAGCCGCGGCGCAGACTGGCTCAGGCTCTTCCCGTCAGCTTCATCCAGAAGCGCCGAATCGTATAGCCCAGGCCGTGCTGCGCGCAGCATCGCAGACCGCCGCGCAGCTTGCGGGGCAGCCAGGTCATCCCGCGACCGATGCGGAAAGACGTCGAGCTGCGCAGCTGCTCCAAGGCTCTTTTTGTGCGCCGCAGCTCTTCCTCTTTCTCCCGGAGCGCGTCTGCCTTCTGTTTGAGCTCCGCTTCCTTCTGCCTCAGTTCCTTTTCCTTTTGCGCCAGGGCCTTGCTGCTTCTCTCCCGTTTTTCTGTTTCCTCTTCGCGCTTGTACATTGCCAGAACCGTCTGCTTGAAAAGCTCAGCCTCCAGCTCCCGCGGGAAAACAACTTTTTCCCGTTCCTCTGCTGAAATCCGACGATAGTCCCTCAGCGCGCTGTTGATCATTTCCCGCCATGTGCGCCAGATCTCATGCTCCTTCTCCGGCGCATATCTTCCGCGCATCGCATAGTCCATGATCCCCATCGCACAGCCAAAGTAACCCAGCACGTCCTTGTGGGATTTGGGCATGGTGGTGATGGAGTTGGGCCGCAAACGGCGATGGTACAGCTCGTCCGGGATCTCCAGCACTCGCTGTGCCTCCATCAGCGCCCGAAACGTAAACAGATTGTCGTCGTGAACGACGCCCTCCGGAAAGCCCACGTGACGCTCCCGCAGCAGCGCGCGCCTCCACAAGGCCCGACACGGCTGCACGATGTAGGTCTTTTTCTCCCGCGCCGCGCGCATGTATTCCACGCCGGAACGAACGCCGGGGATCGCCTCCCGCTTATAGTACGAATCGTAGTAGGAATATGCTTCCCGCAAAGCTTCGGAAGTATAAAAGGCTTTGAGCCCGAAAAGGACCCCGTCCAGATCCTGCTCCGCCGCAAGCCCGGTCAGCAGCTCCAGCGCCGTCTGCTCCAGATAGTCATCGCTGTCCATGAAAAGGATAAAGGCGCCCGCGGCCCGCCGCATACCGGCGTTGCGCGCGCCGCCCGCCCCTTTGTTTTCCTGGCTGATCACGGTGACCCGGAAATCTCTCCTCTGATAGTCCTCCAGAATCGCCGGAGAGCCGTCGGTAGAACCGTCGTTGACGCAGATGATCTCCAGATCCCGCAGGGTCTGCCCGCAGATGCTGTCCAGGCACTGGCGCAAATACGCCTCCGCGTTGTAGACCGGGATCACAACGGAGACCAGCGGAGCGGGCGGCTCGTGGCTGCGCGCATCCTGCA
>CACZSJ010000241.1 GCA_902783825.1 Oscillospiraceae bacterium
ACTTGTCCTTGGAGCCCTGGTTGCCCACGACTTCCTTGGCCACGGTCAAGTCCACAAACCTGCGGTTGACGAAGTCGGGTGCTATGTCATCCGAATCATCCAGGGTGCCGGTGGTATGGTCGCTGTTTACCAGCTCCCAACCGTCTGCGCTCTGCTCAAAAACCTCATACTCCACGCCAACGGGCATATCGGGGAAGGTAAAGCTCTCGCCGTTGGCCACCGTGAAGGTGTACCACTCGTTCTCGCTGTCGTAGGTCACGCCGGCAGGCAGGGAGGGCAACACATAGGGCCGCCGGTCTCTGCCGGGAGACTGGAAGGTATAGGTGACGGTGTAACTTCCGTCCGCCAGGTAGAGTCCTTCGTCTGAGAAACCATAAGCTTCTCCCCATTCGTTTGCCCATTCCTGGAGAGACTGGGTCGCGTCCGTGCTGACGGTGCCGTCTTCCTGTCCCAGGGTAAGCTTCCTGTCGTCCTCGGAGGAGCTGGCCGTCAGATTCAGTAACTGATCGCAGACGCTGTCCAGGCCCGTGCTCCATCCGTAGTAGGAGCTTCCCGTGGGGATGACAGTCCCGTTCACGGAAAAGGCCTCGCCGTCGTTTTCAAAGGAATAGTGCAGCACACCCTCGCTGATGGCCACCTCGCCGGTCAAGGTAAAGGTCTGGGCCGGAACCGCGGGCTCTACGAAGCGCATCGTAAAATCAAAGGTGCCCGGCGCATTCTTAACCGTCTCTTTGCTTATAATCAGATCGGGCAGCTTCCGGTTGAGGAAGGTGTGGACGGGCGTGGCAAGGGTTCGATCCGGCAGGTAGCCGGCGGCAAGCCCTGCGCCCGCGGCGTCGTCAATACTCACCAGTTCCCAGCCGTTGGGCGTCTCCTCATAGATCTCGTACCAGTACCGGGACTCGGGATTAAATTTGATCTCATCTCCTCCCTCTGCATCGGGATAATGCAGGGTGAAGTAGTGCCAGCCGGGGTCGCTGGACTGGCCTTTATCATCGGGGAAGTTCCAGTAGGTGGTGACGTTCTCCACATAGGTATTGGGTTTATAGAAGAAGATTCGCTCAGGGGTGCCGGCTTGGTAGCCCTCGTTCAGCGGCTTTGAAAGAGGATCGTCCAGCGCCGCGGAGGGGGCGTTGTGGAAGTCCACAAACAGATCCTCGTCCCCGTTATAGGAAATCCCCAGATCCGACAGTTTCACGCTGGTCTTCCACAGATAGTTGCCGCCGGAAGGAGCCAGAAAGTCGCCGGGAATCTCAATCCTTTCGCTCAGGGTGACGCCCTCCATGAGGGCCGCCATTTGGGCCGCGGTGAGGCTGCACGTCACTCCGGAGCTAAACTCCATCACGTAGGGTCTTGTCTCATCGAACGTGTCAATGTAAATGGAACCCAGCATCTCGGGGTCATACTCGGTAACGTCCTCGTTTTTATGCGCCTTGATCTTGAAGCGGAAGCTGCCTTCCACATCATCAACCGTTCTTTTCCGAACGGTCACTTCGCTGACGGAACGCTGCCATTCCACGTGAACCGCTTCATCGTGCAGGGCATAGGGCAGCTCTGCCTTGAACTTGCCGTCCTCCATAGCGGTCAGGGTGCAGACCTGGCCGGACGCATCGTGGAAGGTAACCTTTTGCCCCGGCCGCATGGTGCTGAGGGGCTTGCCGTTATACTTGATCTCCCGCCAGCTGCCGCTGGCGTCTTTCACTTGAAATTTGGCGATATGGTACATATCGTTCGGGGTCATGGTGTAAGTGACCGTTTTGCCTTCCGGCACCACGTAGGTGTTGGGGTTTAAGGTCAGGCTCTTTGGGCTCACCATCTCCCCAGTTTCAGGATCAAGTCTCGGATCGCTCGTATCGTTCAAAGTGCCGCCGTAGTTGCCCTCCGAGGTGGTCTGGATGTTGCCGTTGGGGCCGGTGCTGTGGGTATAGCGATACCAGATCTGCTTGGCGGAGAACAGCTGGGTGTTCATGCCAAATTCATTGTTGCCATGTCCGGTCGCCGTAATCGTCAGGCCGCCGCTGGCGTCCGCCATGAGGACGAAGCCGGAGGAATAGGTATTGTCATTTGCGCTTGTCGCTTTATGCGCGTTTCCGATAAACTTCACGTTCCCATTCTCGTCCAGGATAACCTCCGGATAATAATGGGCTTTATCTCTACTACCGGTATCTGGGTGTTGCTCTATGATGGCCGAATTGGGTCTGACATAAATGTAATCGGAAAGCATGCCGCCGGTGATGCTGACGGCTTCGGAGAAGAAGTGAAGATCTGCGCCTTTGATATCCCCCTCGCTCCCGAGGCCGGTCAAACCGTTGTAATACCACAGGGGCTTACAGACGTTATTGCCGGTTTCCGCATACGGATCTCTGTCCAGGTTAATGCCCGCCATGGCAAAGATGAAGGTGCCGTTAATGGGATGCCCATTTTTGTCCACAATTTGATAGGTGGCGTCCATCGTATGCCCCAAAAACGGAGTTTTTATGGAGCTGTTGCTAAACGTCTGGCCATACAGCTCCGCCGTTGCTTTCACCTTATTTTGCATGGCGGTTCTCTGCGCTGATGTGAAGTCGCTGCCATTCAAGTTCCGGCTATCCGAACCATAGTATCGAAAGCTGGCGCCGTTCACCAGGCCGATCTCGCCTTGATAGGTCGAGTTTATCACGCTCAGCCGCTGGTCGACCGCGATCTTGGCGTTGGAATAGGTGATCTTCAAATCCGCCCGGTCACCGTTCTGGAGGATGGCCGCGTCCTCAAACACGAAGTAAAACAGGTCTCCATTCAATTCCGTCAATACGCCGGGATCGGCCGGGTACGCGCCCGGCTTTGTCGGATCGTAGCTGACCATATTCCCGTTTCGCACGAGGCCGGCTCGAATCGCTGGATCCTGCGACAAGACATCATAATCACTAGCCAAGGCGGTTTGTGTAGAGCTGCTGCCGCCGATCTTGCTGGTGTCGATGAAGATGGTGGACAGGGGCAGGCCCGCGGCAAAATCGGTGCAGGACGTGGTGCTCGTCGACTGCATGACGTTTGTGGGCTCGTCTGCACGCTGATAGTACGTATCCCCCGTCACGGCATATGTACCATCCAAATTTGTCGCCACCTTGCCGGTATAGCTGGAAGGAACGGTATTCGTCGTGTCGTCGTCCGTGACCACGATTTCGTACGTGATCCCGCCGATGACCACCTTCAGCCATTCCGTGGTATGGAAGGGCTGCA
>CACZSJ010000242.1 GCA_902783825.1 Oscillospiraceae bacterium
CAGCGGCAACACCGCAAGGCTGGCAAAGACCATGGCCGCGGCGGCAGACGCCGCGCTGTACGAGATCCGCCCGGCTGTTCCCTACGAGCGGAAGGATCTGAACTGGATGGACAAAAAAAGCCGCAGCACGGTTGAGATGCAGGACAAGAACTGCCGCCCGGCGCTGCAGGACCACGACGCGCCCATCGTGGACGCGGAGGTCATCTTCGTTGGCTTCCCGGTGTGGTGGTACCGCGAGCCGAGCATCATCGACAGCTTTCTGGACGCCTATGATTTCACGGGCAAGACAGTTGTGCCGTTCCTGACCTCCGGCGGGAGCGATCTCGGTGAGGGACAGGGCAGGATCGAAACGCTTGCAAAGGGCGCCAAAGTATTGGCCGGCAAGCGTTTCAGTGCTCGCGCATCCGAGAGCGAGCTCAAAAGCTGGATCGCCGGGCTGAATCTGAATTGAGAGGGCAACGCCATGAAAAGAATGGGTTCCCTGATCCTGGTGCTTGCGCTCGCGGCTCTGTGTGTCGCTTGCGGGAGCACAAGTGCCCAGCCATCTACTACACAGGAAACGATGGACGCTGCGCCTCCTGAAACTTCAGAGCCCGCACCGGAGGCGGAAGCTTCGGCTGAAGAAGCTCTGGAAGCGCATGAACAGCCGGAGGAAAACGCCAACGCGGTTCTGGTAGTCTATTTCTCCGCGACCGGAACGACTCGTGGTGTGGCGGAGAAAATTGCATCGCTGACCGGCGCGGATCTTGTTGAGATCGTCCCGACTCAGCCCTATACAGACGAGGATCTGAATTACAGTGACCGCACGACTCGGGCGACTGTTGAACAAAACACCCCGGATGCTCGTCCGGAGATTGCCAATGAGATTTCCCTGGACGGTTATACCACGGTCTTCCTTGGTTATCCTCTCTGGTGGGGACAGGCTCCGCGGATTATGAGCGCCTTCGTCGAAAATCATGATTTTATGGGGATCACCATACTCCCGTTCTGTACCTCCGGCAGCAGCGACATCGGCCAAAGCGATGATACACTTGCCGGGCAAGCCGGAAGCGGGACCTGGCTGCAAGGCAGGCGCTTTTCGGGAAGCGCAAGCGATGACGAATTGCTTGCCTGGATCGATGATGCAGCATAAAACCGGAGGCAGGCGAAATGATTACCGTCAATCTTTACTACACCGGAGCTAACGGCAGCGCCAGAGCATTTGCAGACGAAATGGAGTCCACAGGAACGGCGGATCGCATTCGAGCGGAGGAAGGGAATCTCCGTTATCAATACTTTCAGCCGCTTGATGACCCGGAGACCATCCTCCTGATCGACAGCTGGCGGGATCAGGCTGCCATCGATGCCCATCACGCCTCCCCGATGATGGCAACCATCGCTGCGCTGCGGGAAAAACATGACCTTCACATGAAGGTGGAGCGCTTTGTGAACGTTGAGGAACCGTCCTCCGATGAGCGCTTCCTCAGAAAGTGAGAGACGAAACAGGAAGATACTCGTATGGAAATCCGGAGGCAACAAGCATGGCGCCTGGAACATGCTTGCAGATGGGTTTGTTCGCGCCGTGCGGAGTCCGGGCATGAGACCGGGGAGGATGAGGTCGATCACAAGGGAGCGGCTTTATGCTATCCTATGCCCACCGAAGAGAATACCGACAAGGCGGGGTTTTTCTTTTCCTGTAACCAATTGGCCGGTTCTGCGTCTTACTAGCAGGACTTTTACGAAAGATGTGACGACAGATTTATGAAACCAGATATTGTTGATCAACTGTTTTCACAATATTATAACGAAGCGCTTCTGTATTCGGTTTCCTTGTGTCGAAACCGAACAATAGCGGAGGATATTGTATCCAATGCCTTTTTTAAGGCGCTTAGCATGTCTGACAACTCGATCCGAGAATTCAAGCCGTGGTTGCTGACGGTCTGCCGAAACGAATATATCAGCATCTGGCGAAAGGATAAACGCTTCACAGGCGAAGAAATTCCGGAAACCCTCGCTGACGACAGGGAAGAAGTGATCGAGAGCATCATACGCAGAGAGGAATATCGATCCCTGTATCGCGCAATTGATTTGCTGCCTGACGCACAAAAGGAAGTCGTTATGCTGTTTTACTTTTCCGGCCTGCCGATTAAAAGCATTGCGGAAGTCACAGGGAAAAGTGAAACAAATACAAAAGTAATGCTATGCAGGGCCAGGGAGAAACTCAGGATACTTATGGAGGAAGACAAATGAACTTCGAAGAAGCGTACAAAAAATTGCAGGAAGGAACGGCAACAGACGAGGAGGCTGCATTTGTTGCGCGTGAGCTTGAAAATGTTCGCAGAATCCGATCCATTCTGGACCAGCCGGAGCTTTCCGATCCCGAGATCAGCCGGGCAGAGATCGAAACGGTGCAAAAAGCCAGAAAAGCCTTCAATCACAAAACCATGCTCCGGACGATTGCGATTGTGCTGTGCTGTCTGCTGGTCATCGCGGCAGTTGTCTGCGCGATCCTGTTTATTCCATCAAACATCTCTGCTTCCGGAAAAGTGAAGCTCTCAAAGGACCAGGCGCTTGACGCGGCCTACACACGTCTGGTGGAAGAGATTGGAGAAGAGCAGGCAAAGCACTTCTATGTGGATTACGCGCATCGACACTTGCGATATGTTGGGAGTGTTTTTGATGGAATCTATGTGTATAAAATCGAATACGAGGATGCATTCGGAAGAGAATATGAGATTGAAGTGAACAGCAATTCCGGGTACACTGTGATCCGGGACATTAATTTTGGATAAGGAGACGGGAGAGATTTTTCTCTCCCGCTCTTTTTCGTTGTAACCTTTTCCGTGCTCCTGCGTCAACTGTATGAAAGCACAAAAAAGAAAAGGAGACTGAACATGAATACAAACAAGAATCTGACGCCGGAGCAAGCCATGCAGTTTGCACGCAGCTTTGCAAATATCGACAACGACGAATTTGTCTGCCTGACCAGTCGGTATGCCGAGGGGCTGTATCACTTCGTTATGTGTACGCTCTGTTTGCAATACGAGTTCTATGTGGACGCAGCGAATGGGGAAGTGCTGGGCGTCGATACCGAGCCCCTCCCGTATGCGGAAGCGCTCAATCTGTGTAACGGTGAAGGAAGCCTTCCGTCCGTAGCCTGATGGCAGACGAAGGGAAGAAAGGAGTGCAACGATGAAGAAATACAAGAAAGGGGTCCTTTTTATTCTGCTGTTGGCTATTGCCCTCGCTGTCTGCGGATGCGCGTTTGGCGGGAATAAAAAAATCGGAAAAAGGGCCGCGCTTCAGATCGCGCTGGAAGATGCCGGATTAACGGCTGCGGAAGCGGTAGATGTTGATATTGATTGGGAAAAAAGCTTTTCTACAGCCTGGTATGAGGTGAGCTTTGAAGCCGGAAGGATGGAATATGAATACAAGATCAACGCCTATACGGGTGACATCCTATCGGCAATCACGGATTAGAAAGAAAGAGCAAAAACCGGACACCGTTTGGTGCAGCACAGACAAGTCGTCGCAAGCTGGATATCGCTTGCGGCGACTTTGTTTTGCTTTAAGCAAACGGCAGTTTGCCCACATTCCGTAAAATGCGGAATCGACATCCTGCTGCGGGGTATCCCGCGCGACAAGAAAGGAATTTTAGACCGTCAAATCGTCTTCTGACACAGAACCGTATGCCTTTGTTTGGAAGTATAAACCATTATAGCGTTGGTTTACAATGCGATTGAAAAGTGGTAGAATAGCGGCCGGCAGCGGGAAAAAGAGGATCGAAGGTAGGGCTTTCCATCCAGCGAGCTTGTCCTCGCTTGCGTGCCGGAGAGCATGTCCGCGTCCGGGAAAGATGGGCCGCCGAAACGAGCCCGGAGACCCGATGCGCAGATCAGCTGCCATACAGAAGGAGAAGAAAAATGAGACAACAAAGAACCCGCGAAGACAATCCCAAACACGGAGAGATGGGCATGCCCATGAACAAAAAAAGATGCGCCGCTTTAGCCGCGGTACTGGCGCTGGTGCTGATGCTGAGTGGCTGCGGCAAACGAGACGTAGCGCCGGAGCAGGTCGCACCGATTGTGACGAACGAAGCGGTCAGCCCGGTCGTGCCTGCGGAAACGCCCGAGGCGCAGACCGCGACCGCAAGACAGGATGGCGAACGCTTTGAAGACGTCATCATTCTGGAGGGCATGGAAGAGACGGTCAGATACGAACACGTCCGGAACGAGGCCATGGGCTTCGAGATGGACTACGATTATGAGAATCTCCAACGATACAGCGAAACGGATTGCGAACGCTTCGTCTCGCGCTATGACGATCCCGCGAATCCCGAATACTATCTTGAAGTGAGATACAATCCCCGGTCGGCGGAAGCCGTCGCCGCATCTATCGAGGCGTTTCTTTCCCGTGCGTACGAGATTGGCCGGGAGGATTCGTTCATGCTTGACCAGGCGGGCAGCTGCATCCGAATGGATGCGTCCGCGGAAAAAGGCGGCATGAGGATGCCAGATCGTCTGCAAATGGTGTATATCATTCCGGCCGCCGACGGCTGCCGCATCGCCACCGCGCACTACTTCATCGATGGGGCCGAGGGCTTTGGAAGGCGCTTCCACTACATGATGGAGACCTTCTCGGCCATCGCTGCGCAGGGAGAACAAAGGCTCACGGATCAGCAGGCGCTTGCTGCGATCCGGAACTATTGCGTCATCAACAATCCGGACCTGGAGAGCCTGGAAAAAGCCGATGAATATCCGGTTTCTTGGGAAGTGTCGGCAAGCAGCGACCAGGAAATGGTGATCCTGTTCCGTTCGTATACGGGCGCGGAGGTCCGATATTATATCGAC
>CACZSJ010000243.1 GCA_902783825.1 Oscillospiraceae bacterium
CTTTCAGTGTGTAGCTGCCTAAAGGCAGGACGAAGGTCTTGGCTTCCTCGGTGCTGGTCCAACTCTGGGGCGACTCGGCCCAATCCGTTCCGCTCAGTTCCAGCTGCGCCCCGGCCAGGGCATTGCCGGCCTGATCCACCTTCAAAACCTGGATCTCCTGCTCCACGCGAGGATTCTCGATCGTCAGCACAATGCCGTCGGGATTGGGGGTGAAGCGCCCATCGTCCTGTAGGATGTACAGCTTATAGTTTCGATCCATCATGAAGGTGACGGTCTTACCGCTCACATCCGGATCGTAATGCTCCGGAGCCTCCAGCTCCGCCAGGGTGTAGACCTGTTTCTGTTCCAGGGCAAGCATCTTGCTGTCTGTCCCGGTGACAAACTCTTCCACCGGTGTACCGCTGGCACTGTAGCCCTTGTATAGAGCCATCTTGGCTCCCGGAATCTGCTCTCCGGTCTCGGCGTCGGTCTTGCGGATCTCGATGGTGGCCTCTTCCGGTTCGTATTCGAGCCGCATCATCCCATCATGACCCATCGGAAAATACATGATACCTCTGGTCCGATCATCCGGGTACACTCTTTGACCAGCCCAGATCGTTCCGTCCGCACTCACAAACACCAAGTAGCTCTTCCGTTCTTGTTTGTAGCCTTCTGGAATACTCCACTCCACCAGAGTGTATTCCGTCTCATTCCCCCTCTCTGATATATCTATCATCAACTCGTAAGGCTCATCAGTGCTTACCCACTCGGCAATCGTATTGTTGTCCCAAAACCAATCCGGCCACAGCTCATAGCGCACGCCCGGCAGAGGCTCTTCCGGATTCTGCGCCTTGTAAGACTGAATGCTGATCTTCATCTTGGTGTTGCCCGGCTTCGTGAGATACACACGACTGTAATATTCGATATCGAAATTCTCCTTTGTCGTATATCCTTCCGCCGTTATCCTTGCCCTGTACTCATAATAATATCCGTCGTCGTCCTCTACGGGCAGGCCGGTGAATTCAACAAGACCCGCCTCATCGCTGACTGCGTTCCGGCTTTCATCTCCCCAGGTGACCGTAACGTTTGCCCCCGGAATCGGCTCTTTGGTCTCCGCGTCCAACACCATAAGTTGGATATCAAACCTGTCCACCCCCGAACGGTAGATATACAGTTTTCCTCCTTCAAACAGCACCTTGTCATCCGGGTAGTACAGCGCATCCACGGGATTGCCGCTTTCATCCTCTGCCACAGCCACCGCCTGCTGCACGCTGAACTTAACAGGGGGAACCGGCACAGCACTGTTCCTATACGTCGGCGGCTCCGCTGTCAGCACATACCGTTTTCCTTCCACCAGATAGCTGGTATGGTAACAGTGACCGGATTTATAGCGAGAAATCCACTCATCCACAAGCTCCCCGCTGTCCTGCTCTGTAATCCGCAGAGAAAAGCCATCGGCATCCCAGGATTCCTGGCCCACCAGATCCCACACAATAGGAACCACATCCTCCGGCAGCGCCTTGTTATAGATGCGAACCACATTGTCTCCTGTTAATATGTCGTCATAATTCTCATCAAGAAGCCTCAACGTACCGTCCGCCAGCACATCAAATCTGGTCCAACTGCCCTCAGGAGAACTGGAGCTATAGTCCGGGTTGTAATAGTGCGGATCGTATGTATAGTAGGGCGCGCAGGCAGTCTGCTTCAGGGTATAAGAACCCCTCCACAGGTTCAACAGATGCGGCGTATCACCCTGCGTCCAGGTAACGGTTCCGTTTTGCGTGGCGATTTCAAACTGAGCGCCCTCAATTTGTGGCCCTCCCAGGCCCTCTGTAAGGCTGATCAGGATCGGATTTTCCCGATAAACATACACAGAAGCATAGACAGAGTATCTGGATACACAGTCTGTCCCATAAGCCACCTTAAAGGATGCGCTGTAATCCCCATCCTTCAGGTTCGCCTTGGGGACCACCAGAAGCTGCGCGCTGCCCTTGGCGGGAATGCTGGTAACCCCGCCTACCCAGCTCAGGTCGAAGGCATCCTCATCACCGTAGTCAAACTCAAAGCGCAGATCCGTGGCCGCCGCGTCGCCGTAGTTGCGAACCGTCAACGTCTTACCCAGTCCCTCCACGCTATATCCTTCGTTGAGTCGGTCAAAATAGACGGAGGTTGAATCGTACCTTTCATTGATGATCAGCTTCGCGCCACGCAAAGGAATTTGAATGCTAAACTGCGCCTCAGCCGGCAGTCTCAGGTTCTCTCCATTCTCCTGAAGCAGCACATCAGCCGAAAAGGTCAAATCGCAGGAGATACTGGTCGCTGTCTTCCAGTTGTATGGTATTAGCTTAATGGTGGTGCTCTCTCCCGCCTTCAATTCACTCTTTTCAGGCCATACTCCGTACAGGCCTTCAGCTTGTTCGCTGCACCAAAGACCGCCGATATCCTGCAGCGCCGTGAGGGTTACCACAAGCGGTATTTGCCCGTACTCCACGCCGTCCGCAAACTCGGAGAGGTTCAGCGTCATCCATTCGCCGGTGAACATTTCATCGCCCCGCACGTCGCCCTTGGTCGGGCTCTTGGTCGCGGCTTTCGCCTGTGACTTGTCTTCGGGTTCAGTTTTGGGCTCGGCCTTGGGCTCGGCTTTGGGCTCGGCCTTGGGCTCCTCCTTAGGTTCTGCCTTAGGTTCCGCCTTAGGTTCTGCCTTGGGTTCTGCCTTGGGCTCGTCGCCCAGTTCGTCACCCGGTTCATCGCTCGGTTCGTCACCCGGTTCGTTGCCCGGCTCGTCTCCCGGTTCGTCGCTCGGCTCGTCTCCCGGTTCGTTGCCCGGCTCGTCGCCCGGCTCATCACCCGGCTCGTCGCCCGGTTCATCGCTCGGTTCGTCGCTCGGCTCGTCACCCGGTTCGTCGCCCGGCTCAACACCCGGTTCGGCGCCCGGTTCCTCACCCGGCTCGTCGCCCGGTTCGTCCCCCGGTTCGTCGCCCGGCTCAACACCCGGTTCGGCGCCCGGTTCCTCACCCGGCTCGTCGCCCGGCTCGTCGCCCGGTTCGTCGCCCGGCTCGTCACCCGGCTCGGCGCCCGGCTCGTCGCCCGGTTCGTCGCCCGGCTCGTCATCTGCGGCCTTCTCTTCGCCGCAGACCGTGCACAGGCCATCCTCGCCCCAGACGTGCTCCTGGCAGATCTCCCGTTCCTGGGAGGCCAGGGCCGTGGCTGGCAGCATACCCGCCAGCATCACCAGCACCAGACACAGGGCCAGCATGGCATGCCATCTTTTTTGAAGGCTCCTCTTCATTGGTTTTCCCTCGCTTTTTCTTATACTCCGGACGCCTTCCGGGAGGAGGAATAGAAAAAATCAGTCACACGGTTTCAAGGAATGTGCTCTGCTTCATTTTGCAATTTCACACACTATATATAACATCAATGAGGCTACCACAATTCCGCTCTTATGTCAATATTTTTTGCAAATTGCTATGACAATTAATGTCATCATTTTATGATCTTAGCCGCTCTTCCTCTCAGCTGTTCGGAAACGCAGAGAATAATGGAAAAAACCGCCATTCAACTGGCGGTTTTTTCCATGAATCGCCCGATTCAGAAAAAGGTCTTGCCTTGTATACGACTTGCCATTAAAAGCTTATTTCCAGCTTCTCCATTATCCCCCGGGCACAGCCCCAGTAGCGGTCAAAGCCCAGGAGCAGATCCTGCTTTTTATGGCAGTCTGAAGACAGCAGCAGCGGGGCGCCCCTGGCTTCCAGCTCCCGCAACAAAAAGTCAGCGGGATAGGCTGTTTTCCGATAGCCCCGGGAGATCGCACCGGTATTGATCTCAAAAATCACCGGCTTGGTCGCCAAATGCTCCAGCGCCGCCATGGCTGCATCCCGATATCGGGGATGCCCTGTTTCAAAAAGGCGCTCCCCCTCGTTGAATTTCGTCACCAGGTCAAAATGGCCGATGATGTGGCAATGAGTCTTATCAAAAACCTTGGCCACCAGAGCGTAATAGTCCTCGACAAAGGCGTAGAAGTCTCCATCATAATAATCCTGCACCGTTTGGATTTGGTCTTCCAGACTTTTATCTACTGACAGATAGCGGCCATTCTTTTCCACCGCGTGCACGGATCCGATCACATAATCGTAATCGTCTGTCGGCATGTCGGAAAAATAGTCCTGCTCAATCCCCAGTCTGATGTTGATCTGTTCCCCGTAGCGCGTCTGCAGCTGCCGAATCTCCCGGGTATATGCCCGGGTATTCTCCGGCGTCATGCCGCACTCGTCAGCGGGAGAATGGGAGTGCCCGGAAAAGCCCAACTCCGGGCAGCCCAGGCGCAACGCCTCCCGCACCAGCTCCTCCGGGCTGTCCGCCCCATCGCAGTATCGGGTGTGGGTATGGTAATTGGAAAATCTCATTCCGTCATTTTCTCCTGCTTCACTTTATGGTCGATCACATGGCGCGAAGCCAGCTCCTTGCGCACGTCCTCCACGGAGATACCCATCTGTACCATCATGACAAGCACGTGGTATGCCAGATCCGCCACTTCGTATACGGTCTCTTTTCGATCCCCCGCCTTGCCTGCAATGATGACCTCGGTACACTCTTCCCCGACTTTTTTGAGAATTTTGTCCATGCCCTTGTCAAACAGATAGCTGGTGTAGGAGCCCTCGGGTCGCTGTTCCATCCGCTCCTGCAGCAGTCGGTAAAGCCCGTCCATGCTGAATGCGGAACGATCCTGGCTCTGCCATAGCGGATGGGAAAAGCAAGAGTCCGTGCCCAGATGGCAGGCCGGCCC
>CACZSJ010000244.1 GCA_902783825.1 Oscillospiraceae bacterium
CCGTCCGCAGCGAGATACTTGGTGACGATCTCGGAATAGACCACCGTGCCGGTGACGGAAAAGCTCTCCTGCGTGAAGCTGAGGGTGGTGCCCTCCTGCTCCTCGTCCTCGCCGTCCTGGGCGCTGCCCAGCTCCGGCTGGATCAGCTCCAGCCCATCCTGGGCAAAGTGAACCACGCGCATCTCCTCGTCCAGGCTCATCTGAACCTGATCCTGGTAGGCGATCTCCACCTGAACCGGGGCCTTGGGCTCCAGCTTCGTGCCCTGGGCGTCCAGGATCGTCAGGTCGAAGAAGCGGGCAAAGCTCACCGCCTGCTCCTCCCCGTCCTTGTCCTGGGAAAGAGCGGTCTGTGCCGCCAGATAATGCTGCAGGTATTCCTCGCTGTCCTCGGCCAGTTCCACCACTTGCAGGGTGGCGCCGTCCAGGATCTCCGCCTCGGCGGGGGCCGTCACCGTGATGGTGACCCGCTCGCCGTCCGCCGTGAGCACCTGGGCGGTGAGCATCTTGCTCTCCACCACGCCCCAGACAGAGAAGCCGCTGGCCGTGAAGCTGACGCTCTCCAGCTCGCTCTCTTCGCTGAGGCTCGTCTCATCGGGCTCGATCAGTTGAGCGCCTTCTTCGGCGAAGTGCACCACACTGATGTTCTTATCTTCGCTGACGCTGGGCTTGTCCAGGAGCTTGATCTCCACCTGCACGGAGCTTTCGTCCGCCAGGCTGACTTCGCCGCCCTCGGCGTCCATGATCTTGATGTCAAAGAAACGGGCAAAGGTCAGCCGCTGATCCTCGGCCAGCTGCTCCGCTGCAGCGGCCTCATGCTCGGCGTAGGCCTCGCTCTCGGGAGCCAGCTCTTCCACCGCCAGCCAGGCGCCTTCGGGGACGCCCGCGCTCACGCCATAGCGCAGCTCGATCTCCACGCCCTCGCTCTCATAGCGCAGGCTCTGCGGTTGGGCAGCGGTCTCCTGGGTCTCTTCCGCCGGGCTTTCCTCCGCGGCCTCGGTCTCTTCCAGTTGGCTCAGATCGCCCAGCACTTCCCAGCCCGCCATGGGCTTCCACTCCCGCAGGCGGCGGATGCTGCCCACAGGATCCGGGTTCTCGGGCATTTCACCAAAGCCCAGGATCCCAGCGCTGTTATATTCGTAAGTAAAGACGTCCACCACGGGGCTGTTGTTGCCCTCGATGGTCACCAGGGTCTCGTTCTTGCCTTCCTCGTTCTGGCGGATTTCCTTCACCAGACCCACGTGGTTGGCCTTGTTGTTCAGATCCCAATCGAAGAAAACAATGTCACCGGGCTTGGGTTCATACTCGTCCACCTTGCCCTCCGCGTTGGGGCGGCGGCTGTGGAACATCTCACGCTCGCTCAGGGTCTCCACCCAGTGAACGGTGCCCGCATCGTAGGGCACGTCCTCCTGGGAAATGCCCGCATGATGCAGACAGAAGGAGACGAACATGGCGCACCACTCCTCATAGGGGTGGCCGTACCAGTGGCCGTAACGGGTATAGCCCTTGCGGGCATTGTCCACCAGGATGAAGTTGACTTCGCTTTCGCCCTGGCCAATCTGGCTCTCCGCCACGGTGAGCACGTCCTTCTCCCAGACGCCGGTAAGCATCTCGAAGGGCACGCTGTTCTCCCACTCTTCCTGGGTCTCCACCGCGTCCCGGTCGGCAAAGCACAGATCCTCGTGGCTATGTTCAGGCTCTTCGCAGATCAGCACCCGCTTGTAGCAGGTTTCGTCGTGTACGTGGGCAGGCTCGGCGGTCTCCGGCTGGTCCTCGGTCTCTACGGGGACTTCGACTTCTACCTCGACCTCGACTTCTACCTCAACCTCAACCTCGACCTCGCGCTCCACCTGGACTTCGACTTCGCGCTCCACCTGGACCTCTTCCTGAACCTCGATCTCGCGCTCTTCCGTCACAGGCTCGCGCTCCGTTTCGCCGCAGGTGAGGACGGTCTCTTCCGCGTAGCAGGCGTCCTCGTGCCAGTGTCCGTCGGTCGCCTGGCTCTCTTCGCCCTCGGCCTCAGACGCAGCGGCTTCTCCGTCGCCCTCGGTCAGGCCGCAGACCAGCTCCCGATGGGTCTCGTAGCAGGCCTCGCTGTGGACATGGCCGGGATCGATCACCACGGTTTCGATCTCGGTCCGGGTCTGCAGCTCGGTCACCAGCTGGGTCTGCAGCTCGGTCACCCACTGGGTCTGCAGCTCGGTGCGCGTCTCGGTGCGCTTTTCGATACGCTTCTCGATACGGGTGGCAGGTTCGGATCCGAGCGTTTTCGCCTCGGCTTCCTGTCCCTCCGGCGTCTCCGCCAGCTGACAGATCAGCTCCTGCTTGTAGCAGGCTTCGGTATGCGTATGCTCTTCCAGGCCACAGTAGGTTTCCGCCGACTGGGTGATGGCCGGGAGAATCAGCGCATAGGTGGTAAACGAAACCACCACAGCCGAAAGAACGCCGAGAATCTTTCTCCAGCGCTTCTTCCGGATGTGCTTGCTCACCGTATTCCCTTGTTGCAGGGTCTTTTCCATGTTTCCTCCACGGCGCCGCTTCGCGCTTCAAGATAGCGCTGCGCCGGTTTATCTTAATTCACGCGGCCGATGCCTTTCAGCGGCCACACCCGGAAAACGATCTTTCCCACCACCTGCTCCTCCGCCACACATCCGATCACGGAATTGCGGGAGTCCGCCGAGGTGGCGCGATGGTCGCCCATCACGAAGTATCGATCCTCCGGCACTTGATACGGGAGAGGGATGTTGCAATCCCCCAGGGCTTTCTCGGTAATATACGGCTCGTCCAGCTGTACCCCGTTGACCGAGACGTTCCCCTCCCCGTCGATGTTTACCCAATCTGCCGGGCCCGCAATGCAGCGCTTCACCAGCAGCTTGTTTTCATAGTAGAAGGCCACCACGTCCCCCGTCTTGAACTCCGCGCTCTTGACGGAAAATACGATGTCGGATTCGTTCAGCGTGGGCGTCATGGAGTTGCCGTAGATCTTCAGCACCGGCAGCCACAGCGTGGCCACCAGAATTGTCACCGCCGCCACCACGATCAGCGCATAGATCGTGGCCCGCATGGTGTTGCGGTACTGGCCCTGGCGGCGCACACGCTTCAGCTCCGCTTCCAGCTGCTCCGCCGGGATCCGCTCCCTTTGTACGTTCTGCGCCCGTTTCTTCATTCTTGTCCCTGCTTCTGCGCCATCAGCCTGATGTTCTCCAGATACTGGCGCGCCGCCGCGTCCGCCGCCTCCAGCACCCCGTTGATGCTCAGCGCAGCTTCCGCCAGCGTCCCCGCCTTGCTCAGCTTCAACTCCCGGTTCGCCAGCTCGGCCTTCGCCTCTGCCAGCTCTTGCTCCAGGGCGTCGCCTCGGCGGGTCTCCGTCAGCAGCATTTCCAGCAGCTCCACCCGGCTCAGTTTTTTCAGCTCTTTTTCTGTCATTCGGCAGGACTTCCTTCCGCCAGTAGTTTTTCCAGGGTCATGCTCCCCAGGCTTTCATGTACCATCCCCTGCAGGCCCTGATAGTATTTGCGCACCGGGCAAAAGCCCTCCGCGTGGCGGCCGCAGCCATGTTCCGGATCCAGGCAGTAGTTGATGTACACGCTATCTTCCATAACCATCAGAATGTCCAGCAAGGAAATCTCGCTGGTGGGCTTGGCCAGCCAGTATCCGCCCTCCGCACCTCTGCTGGAGTTGACGAAGCCGGCCGCACGCAGCTGCCGCAGAATGTTCATGGTCTGCGGCCGGGTCACCCCGATCTTCTCCGCGATTTCTGCCGAGCTCATTTCTCCCTCTGCCGCCCCCAGCACCACTAAACAGCGGATGGCGTAATCACTGGTCATGTTGATACGCATATGCTTGATCCTTTTCTCAATCTCCGATACTGTTTCTCTTCCTGCCGCAGCCCGCAGCGCCGTCTGTTCAGGCTGTCTGGGGAGCCGCCATGAAAACAAAAAAGCACGGCCTGGGCAAAAGCAACTGCTCCGGATGAAAAAAGGACCAAAGAAGCAGCGCTTATTCTTGGTCTAACCCAGCCGCATAAAAGCAGACGGCCTTACTCTGTCTGTCTGTCTGTCTGTCTGTCTGTCTAATGGTTGCGTTTATCATCAAGCTTGTCAAGCCTTTTTTGCGATATATTTTCTGGTTCTCTCCGATTTTGGGAAAAAATCAGAATCCGTTCAATTCCAAATCATACAAGATTTATTTGAATTGCCGCGCGTATACTACCACAGGTTTTACATCCTTGTCAAGACAAATTTACCAAATTTGTTGACAAGTTTTTCACTATTGTGACGAAAGCCTTTCTCACGAAAACAGCCGACCGTGCACCCCGTGCACGGTCGGTCGCCATTCCTTATATATAGCGCCGAAAATCGGCGCGATGCTCTCCGCTTCTTTGGACATTCCTACGATTTTGCGCCTTAAAACGCTTCGTCCAGACCCAGCACGCTCTGCGCAAGCGCCTCCACCTGCGCGGCGATTTCCGGCGGCACTTCCGCGTCCTCCACCGGCTCGGACAGCGCCGGACGGCTCTCCGCACGGACCGCCGCCGCGACCTTCTGTCGGGGAAGCGGCCGCTCCCCGGGTCGCCCGGACGTGATTTTGACCGGCACCGCCTCCCGGCTTTCGTCCTCGGGTGGTGTGTCCAGATCTCGCAGGAAGCCCTGCCACTGGTCGTTGATTTCCTCGATGGCGCCGCGATGCTGTTCGCGCATCCGGTTGAAGCACTGCCCCATCTTTCGCACGGCGTAATCCAGCTGGCTCTGGCTCTCGATCTGCATGGCGCGGCTGCGCTTCTCCGCCTCCGCCACGATCTCATCCGCCTGCTGTTTGGCGCGATCGATCATGTCCTGGCAGATCATCTGCGCGGAAAATACCGCTTCGCCCAGCTCGGCCTTGCGGCCTCTCACTGCCTCCAGCTCCTTGCGCAGCTGCTCGTTCTCCCGGTTGAGCACCTCCGCCTCCCGGCGGATCAC
>CACZSJ010000245.1 GCA_902783825.1 Oscillospiraceae bacterium
GCAAATCACGTCGCCCTCTTCAATGATGACTTCGATGTGGGTACAATATCCCGCCAGCGCCTCGTCGATGGAGTTGTCCACGATTTCATATACCAGGTGATGCAAGCCGGAGTAGGAGGTGGAGCCGATGTACATGCCCGGACGTTTTCTTACCGCTTCCAGCCCTTCCAGCACCTGAATTTGTGAGGCGTCGTATTCCTGTGTGACTTTTTCTGTGATGTCTGCCATAGAGACCTCCAAACGAATTGGTAAACGGATCTTAACTCAGATCCATGCCGGATTCACACCGGCGCAGCAGCGTTGCCGTAGCCATCTGGCTCAGGTACACCCTGCTGTCGTCCCCTTCTCTGCAAATCACAAAGGACTTGGGGATGTCCTCTGCCGCGTTCCATACCTGGCCCGCTTTTTCCGCCATGTGCAGATAGGCGCGGGTCAAATGAGATTGTGAGGTGATGTCCAAATCAAAAATACCCACGATGCTGTCTGTGCGCACCAGGGTACCTTTTCCCAAATGCAGGTACATCAGCGAATCCTTCCCTTTTCCACGCGGAGCACCCGACCACCTGTGCGGCTGGAAATCTCCGCGTCCTCGCAGCAGGTAATCAGCGTCTGTCCGCCGCCGATCCGGTTGAGCACAAACTCCTGCCGTTTGCTGTCCAGCTCCGAGAGCACATCGTCCAACAGGAGGATGGGCGTTTCCCCGGTTTCCGCCAGAAAAATGTCCCGCTCCGCCAGTTTCAGAGAGAGCGCGGCCGTGCGGGTCTGCCCCTGGGAGGCAAAGCTTCTGGCCGGGCGGCCGTTGATACAGATTTCCAGATCGTCCTTGTGCGCGCCAGTCAGGCACTGCCCGGAGTCCAGCTCGGCCTGCCGGTGCGCCTCCTGATGCTCACAGATGTCATAGTAAATCTCCCGGGCGGGCGCAAATACGTCTCGCACGGTGCTGACTGTCTTGTAGGCAATGTGCAAAGATTCGCCCTTTCCGGAAAAATCCTGATGAATGGGTGGCGCGGTCTGATTCAGCCTGGCCGCAAAGGCCGCGCGATAACGGATCAGCTGCGCGGAAACTCTCCCCAGTCCATCGGAAAATTCATCCAGCGTATCCAGCAGAGAGGGCTTTTCCCGCCAGTCCCGAAGGATCCTGGTTTTATGCTCATACAAGCGGTTGAACTGGGAAAGCAGCTCCACGTAGCGGGGGCGGATCTGGCTGATGGCGTTGTCCATCAGCCTCCGTCTTACCGAAGCGCCCTCTTTGATCAGATTCAAATCATCCGGACAAAACAGCACAACGTTGACGGTTTCCGCCAGCTCCGCGCCGTTTTTCTTAACACCGTTGACCAAAATCCGCTTGGCCAGTCCCGGCCGCAAACGGATATCTACTGTCTGCTCCCTGTCATGGCTGTACAGCTCCGCCAGGATCTGGGCTTCGGAATAGTCAAAGCCCACCAGTTCCCGATCAAAGCGGGTACGAAAGCTTTTCCCACAGGAGAGCATATAGACAGCCTCCAGCAGATTGGTTTTCCCCTGGGCGTTCTGCCCGAAAATCACATTGGTGCCGGGAGAAAACTCTGCCGTTTCCCATTCATAATTGCGAAAGCCGTTCAGAGCAATTTTTTCAACTCTCATCTTGTTCCACAGTGAGGCAGGTCTGCGCAAATTCTACCCGATCCCCGGGGTAGATCTTTTTTCCCCGCATGGTGCAGATTTCTCCGTTTACTTTCACAAGCTCCTGCCCGATTACGTATTTTGCCTCTCCGCCGGTTCCAACCAGAGCGGCAAACTTCAACAGCGCATCCAGTTTGATAAAAGGAGTTTTGATCGCGACCCTTTCCATAGCTTCTCAGGCCCCTGCCCGCAGCCGTACCGGCAGGATCATATAGGTAAAGGCGTCGCTTTCATCCGCCGCCTTGATCACACAAGGAGAAGACGCCGTGTTCAGGCAAAGATACAGCTCGTCCTTGGCGGCGGCCTTCAGCGCATCCATCATATACCGATCATTGAAGCCGATTTCCAGATCCTCTCCGCTTCCTTCACAGGAACAAACGTCCTCCGCCTTGCCGATAGGAGTCACACAGAGGCAATCGATATTTCCATCGCCGAAGACCATGCGGACAGGATTGCTGTTTTTCTCGTTGATAATCAGGGCAACCCGGTCGATCACCGACATCAGTTCACTGCGCTCAACCTTAATCAGATAGCGGAAGCTGTCCGGGATGGATCTCTTGTAATTGAGAAATTCCCCTTCCAGCCTGCGAGAAATCAGCGTGGTTTCTCCCATAACAAAGGAAATATGCTTGGCGCCCACGGAAATCTGTACCGGCGCTTCTTCGTCCGTGCAAATCCGCTCCACATCCGTCAAGGCCGAGCCGGGCACTACAAAGCTGCAGTTTTCCAGCTGTCCGCTTTCAATTTTCTCACAGCGCTTGGCTAAACGATAGCCGTCTACAGAAACCAGCGTCAACTCGTTTTCTTCGATTTCAAACAGCGTTCCGGTATAAATAGGGCGAACATCATTATCGGAAACGGCAAAAATCGTCTGGTTGATCATGCTGCGCAAAATATTCTGGGGAAGAGAAATGGTGTTGACGCCGTCAACCTCCGGCATTTCCGGATATTCCTCTGCGTCCAGGCCGATAAAGTTAAATTCACTTTTTCCGCATTTGACGTGTACATTTTTGTTTTCATCTGCCTGAACGGTCACGATCCCATCCGGTAATTTGCGGATCATCTCGCCGAAAAGACGCGCGTTGAGCACAATGGCGCCAGGAACTTCGATATCGGCCTCGACGCTGGTGAAGATTCCTTCCTTTAAATTGTAGCCGGTAATCTTCAGGCAGGCGCCTGCCTCCAGAAGGAGGCCCTCCAGAGCAGGGATGGGACTTTTGCTTGCCGCCGCCCGGGAAGAAATAGAGCAGGCGTTCTGCAACAAATATTTTTCACAGGAAAATTTCATAAGCAGTCCTCCAAACATTTTTTAGAAAGAAATAAAGAATATGTTTTTTCGTAGCAATAGTAGTAGAGAAATAAAATGTGGAAAAGCCGGAACAAGCCAGAAAAATCAAGACGTTTTTCTGTTTTCATTTTTGTGGATAATTCAGAAGTTTTAAACAGCAAAGGGAAAAAAAGCGATTCCACAGAGGAAGAAAATCTTTTCCACGTGGAAAAGTGGAAAAACTTACAGGTCTATGGCGTTGTTGGAAGTGATGTTGGAGGTAATATCCCGTACCACACCGGCCATCTTAGGATCCTTTTGCATTAAATCTTCCACTTTTCTTATAGAGCTGAGAACGGTAGCGTGATTGCGGTCTTCGTACTCTGCGCCGATATCTTTCAAAGAAAGATTGGTCAGCGAACGCATTAAATACATGGAGACCTGGCGAGCCATAGCCACGTTTTTGGCGCGGTTTTGTCCTCGCAGATCGTCGTCTTTCAGGGAATAGTATTTCGCTGTTTCCCGAATGATGTATTCAGGCTTGGGGATGTCGGTTCCAATACGGATCACATCCGCGATGGCGCGCTTGACGGAATCGATGGTGATCACGTCGTTAAGGATCTCCTTATAGGCGGTAAGCCGCTTGATGACCCCCTCAAGCTGCCGAATGTTGGCCGTGATGGTGCTGGCAATGTAACTGACGGCCTCATCGGAAAGAAGAAGGCCCAGCTGCGCCGCCTTGTTGCGGATAATGGCCATGCGCGTTTCCAGATCAGGCGGCTGAATATCCGCCATGAGCCCGCCTTCAAAACGGGTACGCAGCCGATCGTCCAACAGAGACATTTCCAGCGGCGGCCGGTCTGAGGTGATGACGATCTGATGCCCGGCCTCATAGATATTGTTGAAGGTGTGGAAGAATTCATTCTGCGTCTGCTGCTTGCCGGCGATAAACTGAATATCGTCCACCAAAAATAAATCCACATTGCGGTATTTAGTGCGGAATTCTTCGCCCGTGCCATCCTTGATGGATTTCACCAACTGGTTGGTGAATTCATCGCCTTTGATATAGGCGATTTTTTTGGAAGGATCCCTTTCGTGAATGGCCTGTCCGATGGCCAGAAGAAGGTGGGTTTTGCCAAGGCCGGAATTGCCGTAGATAAACAGAGGGTTGTAGTTTTTTCCGGGATTGTCTGCCACGGCAACGGCCGCGGCGTGGGCAAACTTGTTGGAGTTGCCGACAATAAACCGGTCAAAGGTATAGCCGGCCATCTCAGGCAGGGAAGTCTCGTCCTTCTTTTGGGAGACATAGTCGTTAATTTCGTCCCCGGCCAGGACGATCAGCTCAAAATCACAGGAAAACAGATCATAAAGAGCTTTTTTGATGGTATCTCCAAAACGGGTAAGAATAATATCCCGTTTGAAGCCTTTGGGTGTATGCAGAATCAGACGGCAATCTTCCAGCTCCACCGGCACACAATCGGGAAACCAGGTGGCGATGGCCGTGGGCGTCAGCTCCTTGGAGAGAATCTTCATGATCTCATTCCAGATATCCTGTAAAGAATTCATACGGCGCACCTCGAGAGCATAGTATTCTTAACTCTATCATTATAGCAAAGAAATCTCCCATTTGCAAGATATAAATATATATAAAGTAGGAAATTCTTCATAAAAAAGGAAGCACGGCGGCACCGTGCTTCCTTTTGATAAACGCGATTATTATTTTTTGGCCTTGATCTCTTCCAGAATCGCGGTGAGCAGTTCCTCTGTGGTAGGCGCGGGATCTTCTTCAGCAACTTCCTCTTCTTCCTTCTTGGCCATTTCCTGGGCTTTGTTGATGGCCTTGATAATAGAAAAGATTACC